>CABSAN010000007.1 GCA_902475785.1 uncultured Collinsella sp. | reverse complement strand
GTCGGCGGGGCCATTGTGGCTCTTGACAGCGGATTGGGTCATATGAGCGAAAACGCCCCTAAGCGAGCAAGGTGACGTGAAAGAGGAGGGAAGCGTACTTTGGTACGCGACCGACGATTGAACGTCAGATTGCCGCTTAGGGGCGTTTGCAGCGTCGATCGGTCCGCCGTTCGTTAGAACGGCGGAACCAACCCTACATCACCATAACGTAGCGCGATCCCACGTAGTACTGCTTACCCATCAGGACCGGCTCGCCATTGGGACCGGTAAAGCTGGCACGCAGATTGAGCAGTGGATCGTGCGGGGCAATGCCCAACTCGGCCGCCTGCTCGGTATTGGCACGAACGGCCTCGACCGTGCGGTAGCCAACCGAGACAATCGGCGTTCCGCCAACACGCTCGACCTCGGCAAAAATCGACTTGTCCTCAAGATCGGCCGTCAACAGCTCACGGTAGGCGTCAAACGGCACAAAGATGTTCTCCTCAAAGATGGGCTCGCCGTCGGCCGTACGCACGCGCTTGATATGCAGCAGCAGCGCATCCTTCTGCAGGCCAAAGAACTCCATCTCGTTTTGGCGCGCCGGAACGATCTGGCGATCGATCACGTGCGCACCGGCCTTCATGCCGTTGCCGGCACACAGCGCGGTAAACGTCTGCAGCGTCGAGGCGTGAAACTGGCGGTTGATGTGCGGCGTGGAGACAAAGGTGCCGCGGCCCTGCTGCTTAACCAGGTAGCCATCGGAGCACAGCTCCTCGACGGCGCGGCGCACCGTAATGCGGCTCACGTCGTACTGCTCGGCTAGCTCAAGCTCGGACGGAATACGCTCCTTGGGTGCATAAACACCTTTCTCGATCGCGTCCTTGATTTCGTCGTAAATCTGCTGGTAAAGCGGTGCATTTTTGGGCGCAGGCATATCTAATCACTCTTATCGAAATATTGAAATAACTAATACGTATATAACGTCTAGTTTCATGTTACCTCATATTGATAAAACGATACACCCTCCCTACCAAAAAGCGACAGCTTCATTTTGGTAGGTTTTATCCGGGCAAACGAGAGCCTCCCGAAAGCAGCGAGGCTTTCGGGAGGCTCAAGCGGACAGGATTGCGCCGGGCCGGTAAAATGCCAAAACCCTACTTGCCGTCGTCCTGCTGCAGGCTGTCCTGCTCGCTGAGGCGCGCCTGCCTGCTGGCCATGCGTGCGGGCTTGTCGGGATCGGGAACGGCCGTGGGCATGGGCTCGTCGACATGACCGCCCCACCAGCCGCCCACAAAGTTGAGCGTGTGGAACACGTTGATCACGGCGCCGGGATCAACGTCGCACACCAGCTTGATAATGTCCTGGCTCTCGTAGGTCGAGACAACGGCATGCAGCAGGTACATCTTTTCGCGGCTGTATCCGCCGATGACCTCGGCGCAGCTAATGCCGTGCTGAAAATGGTCAACATAGGCGGTCATGACCTCGTCTGCCTTGCGCGTCGTGATCTGCAGCGTCACGCGGTCGTAGCGACGATAGAAACTGTCGATGGTCTTGGTCGAAATAAACTGGAACACGATGGAGTACGCCGCCTTGTCCCAGCCAAACATAAAACCAAAGATCGCCAGGATAAAGCAGTTGAAACCAAAGATGACACCCCAGATGGTCTTGCCCGTGTGGTTGGAGACCCACAGCGCGATAAAGTCGGTGCCGCCGGTGGATGCGCCGGACTTAAGCGCGATGGCAGCACCCAGACCCGAGACCACGCCGCCAAAAATGATGAGCATGATCTTGTCGCCCAAAAATGGAGCGAAGTGAAAGACGTTGAGGAACAGCGACGAGAGCACGACCTGCATCATCGAGAAGATGACGAAGCGCTTGCTAATGCCACTCCAGCACAGGAGCGCCACGGGGATGTTGAGTGCGAGCATGCCGAGCGAGATGTCGATATGAACGCCGCTGAGTGAGGTAACGCGATCGAGCAGGACCGCAACGCCGGTGAGGCCGCTCGGAAGCAGGTCGGCGGGCTGAATGAACGCCTGGATCAGGAATGTCTGGAGAACGGCGGAAATTGTGACCGCCGCGGCGGTAATAGCGCGACGAACGATGGTAAGGCGGCCGAGCACGAGCACGCGGTCCGTGAGCTGATCGATGGCGTTCGCCACGCGGGCTCCTTTCGAAGGCAAATCTGGTTGTGAGGCATGTCGGCGATTGTAGCACGGAGCATGCGGGGGCGCTTCAATTCACCCTCCCTCGACAACCAAAGCGGGACCAGCAACCCCACGACCAAAGGCCCAAATAACAAGTGAGTAGACTTTACGCGACCTGCAGAACACACCCAAAACCGCCACCCCTGTGAACTGCGGTTTTACTAGAGCAGATGCACTTTGTGCTCGGCCCGCACCAAAAAGTCTACTCACTTAGCCCGAATCGAAGCCAAACGGATCCAAATAGATGACAAATTAAGCCAATCCGCAGCAAAAGACGCGTGAACCCGTGCTTCTCGCGGCGGATTGACACTACAAAGCGGCCAAAATGTCGGTCAAATTATCGATAACGGCATCGGCTCGCGATTGATCGAGGTTGACGCCCTCGTGCGGGCGCAGCGCCAGGACGCGGGCGCCGGAGCGCTTGCCAGCCTCGATCCCCAAAGGCGAATCCTCGATAACCAGGCACTCGGCAGGCTCCACCCCCAGCGCCTCCATGGCACGCAGGTAGATCTCGGGGTCGGGCTTAAACGCGCTGCACTCGTGACCGCTGATGGTGTAGTCCAGCACGTCGGCGATACCGGCAATCTCCACCAGCTCGTCGATCAGCTCGCGATAGGACGAGCTCGCGATGGCACACTTCACGCCGCGCTCGTGCAGCTCGCGCATCACCGGCTCCGTCTGCTCGTTGAGCAGCTCGGCATACGGAACGGGATGGTCCGGGCTATAGACCTGCTTGTACTCCACGCGCAGACGCTCGCGCAGCTCAACATCGTCGGGCACCAGCGCCTCCCAAATGGCAGGCTCGTTAGACCCCGAAAGATCGGGGATCTCGTCAAAGCGGAAGCCCTTCTCCTCCATAAACGCCACGCGACGACGGTTGTAGAACCACTCGGTATCGACCAGCACGCCGTCCATATCAAACAGCACTGCCCTGATCATACGCATCTCCTCCCACCTGCCAAAAAGGGACAGGTTTATTTTGGTAGGTTTTATCTGGGGTTTTGCGACACGACAGACGCACCCTCCCCAAAGCAAAAAAGGGGACGGGGCGCAAACCCCATCCCCTCTCAATCAACCCGTAAGGTCTACTTACTTGTGATTAGTAGGAAAGCTTCCACATGTAGCGACGCATGGTCAGCGGGTGCTGACGGGCCTCGGCGATCTGGTTGCCGTACTCACGCATAACGGCGAGGTGCAGCAGCGGGTTGAAGTAGGTGACGACGCTCGCGGGCACAGCGTCAGCCAGGCCGTAGTCCTTGGAGTCGATCAGAGCGACCTTGGCGCCCATGCGCTTAAGGAAGGTGAGGGCGCGGGCGTCCATCGGACGGGTAGCGCCATCGGACATGAAGAAGACATAGGGCTTACCCTCGGTGGAAACCTCGAACGGGCCGTGGAAGTACTCGCCGGTGTTGTAGGCGGCGGCGTCGATCCACTGCATCTCGGTGAACAGGAAGGCGGCGTGAGAATAAGCCATCTTCTCGGAGGCACCGGAAGCCATGAAGTAGATCATCTTGTCGTCCTTGAAGTCCTCGGCGAACTTCTTGGCGAGCTTCTTGCAGTGCTGAGCGGCGTTCTCGCAGAGCTCGAAGACGTTGGTGAGGCCGGTGATCATGTCCTCGTAGTGGTCATAGCCCTCGGTCTGCTGAAGGATCTCGACAGCAAGAGCGATGGCATAGCCAGGCTTCTCGCACTTGGCAGCGAAGTTGGCGTGGAAGCCGTGAACGATGACGTAGTCAGCGTCGACGGTCAGAGCGGAGCCAGCCTTGTTGGTGAGGGAGACGACCGGGCAGTTGTGCTTCTTGGCGGTCTTGTTGGCCTCGACGGTCTCGGGCGTGGAGCCACCGAGGGAGCAGGTGATCACGAAGGTGTGCTCGTTGACCCAGGAAGGCGTGTCGTAGTTGAACTCGTTAGCGGTGAAAATCTGAACGTTCAGCTTGTCCGTGTTGTTGGCCAGGAAGTACTTGGCGGGGTAAAGGTCGGACATGGAAGCACCGCAGCCGACGAAAGCGACGCTGTGGATCTCGTGGTTGGACAGGACGTCAGCGACGATCTGCTTAGGGAGGTTAAGGTCGATCTCGTACATCTGACACATTCCTTTCGATTTTTGCGGCGCCACATTGCCGGGCGCTCGCAGGGTTACCGTGGTTTGGGCCGAGTCGCCGGCCCGTTAAGGATGCGACAAAGGGACTGTCCCATTGTCGCATTTTAGGGATGGAGGCCTGCCTGGGGTATGGGATGCCAGGCAGGCCCCCGGGGGAAAGCGGTTAGACGCTTGGTCGCGACTAGGCCAGGATGCCGGCCGCGGAGAGG
This sequence comes from uncultured Collinsella sp., assembly GCA_902475785.1. Lineage (GTDB taxonomy): Bacteria > Actinomycetota > Coriobacteriia > Coriobacteriales > Coriobacteriaceae > Collinsella. The sequence goes on along the minus strand of CABSAN010000007.1, from coordinate 55,975 downwards.
GCGATGCCGCCCACAATGGCGATCACGAGAAGCCAACCGGTGTTGACGTTCTTCTTGATGAGCCAGTACATAAGGCCGGTGAGGCCGAGGGAGATCATCTGGGGCATCATGCCGTCCAGGATGTCCTGGATAACGACGGTGCCCTCAGCGAACTGCAGCGGGGTGGTGGCGCCGATCAGCGTAGCGATCATGCCGCCCACGGACATAAGACCCACGATGCCGCAGACATACATGAGCTTCTCCATGAGGTCGCCGCCCTGAAGCTTGCTCAGGTACTCGTGGCCGCCCTGATAGCCCATCTTGGCTGCGAACCAAGTGATCAGCACAGAGGGGACGATGGAGATGAGCATGGCCAGGATCGGGCCCATGATGGAGCCCTGCTGAGCCAGCTGAACGCCCAGGCCAAAGGCGATGACGCGGATGGTGCCCTGGAAGAAGGAGTCACCGATGCCGGAAAGCGGACCCATGAGGGAGGTCTTGACCGCGTTGATCGAATCGGGATCGAAGTTCTCGGGATCCTTGGCGTACTCCTCCTCCATGGAGGCGGAGAGGCCCAGGATGAAAGCGCTCGTCTGCGGGGTGCAGTTGTAGAACGCCATGTGACGGTGGTAAGCCTCTTTCTTCGCAGCGAGCTGCTTGGGGTCGGACTCATCCGGATAGAGGCGATCGAGCGTGGGAACCATGCCGTAGAGGAAGCCCATGTTCATCTGACGCTCGTAGTTCCAAGAGGCCTGGATGGCCCAGGAGCGCCAGAAGAACTGGCTGACCTTCTTGTTCAGGGACACGTCCTTGGTTGCGGTTGCCATAGTGTGTTCCTCCTTAGTCTTCGTCGTCTTCGAGCGGATCGTAGTCGGAATCGACACCGGCGGCTGCATGGGAACCGTTGAACTTGAAGCCCATGAAGACGACAGCCAGGCACACACCGATCAGAGCGACCGCGATGACGGACAGGTTGAGGTAAGCGGCGAGCAGGAAACCGATGAACAGGAACGGAGTCATACCCTTCTTGATCATCATGGTGAGCAGCAGAGCCAAGCCGTAGGCGGTCATGATCTTGGTCGAAACGTTAAGACCAGTGGACAGCCACTCGGGAACCATGTTGACGATGGCCTGAACCAGGTCGGTGCCAACAAAGACGGCGAGGAAGATCGGCAGGAAGTACATGATGGCGTACAGACCGGAGCCGGCGCAGATGTGCATACGGTAGGCGGTCTTGAACTTTCCGTTATCGATCGCGTTATCTGCCACATGGGTGAGGGCGGCGATGATGGAACGGAACACGATGCCGAGGAGCTGACCCAGGACGGCGACCGGGATGGCGATCGTCATGGCGGTCTCGGCGGAAGCATCGGTCAGGCACGCAAAGGCAGCGGCCACGATGCCGCCCAGGACCATATCGGGCGGAACGGCGGCGCCGACCTGCACCAGGCCCATGGACACGAGCTCGACGGCGGCACCGACGGCAAGGCCGGTGGGCACATCGCCCAGCAGCAGACCGACGAGTGTAGCGCCAACGAGGGGCTGCTCGAAGTTAAGACGACCGAGCAGGCGGGAGTCCCACATGCAGAACACGCCGACGAGGCCGACGAGCACCGCACTGATGAACGTATTCATACCCTTCTCCTTTCAGTCAGGCAAAAGCCTGGTTGATTACAGCTTGGCGTCGATGTCGACGCTCTGATACGTAGGGGTCTGCTGGACGTAGAGCTTGATGCCCATGTCAAGCAGCTGGTTGACGTCGGCCTTCTGGGTGGCGTCGAGGAAGACGGAGCTGTCCTTGCCGCCGACCTGATCGGCACCGTCGTGGTTGGCGGTGGCGCCCAAGTTGATGGCGTCGAGCTTGTAGCCCTGGCAGAACTGCAGCATCTCGGCCGTGTTGCCAAAGACGAACATGACGCGCTCGCCGAGGGTGTTGAGCTTGTCCATCTTGGCGAGGGCACGCTCGACGGTGAAGACGTTCAGGCGCACGCCCTGGGGCTTGGCCAGCTTAAGAGCGCCCTTCTTGATGTCATCGTTGGCGGCAGCGTTGTCGACGACGATGATGCGCTCGGCCTGAACCTTGGTGGTCCAGGTAAAGACGACCTGGCCGTGCAGCAGACGGTAGTCAAGACGTGCGAGGACGATCTTGGCGGGACCGGAGCTGTGACGGGACGCCTTGGCCTTCTTGGCGGGAGCCGCGGCGGCCTCGACCGGTGCGTTGGGGTTGGTCAGACCGGTGCGGGCCTCGTTGATGAGGGCCGCGAGCTCGGCGCCCTTGACGGGGACGGGGCTCATAGCGAGCGTGAGCGCCAACGGGATGTTGAAACCGCTGACAACCGTGAACTTCGTGCCGTTCTTGGAAAGCTCGACCATGTTGTTGTTGACCGAGCTGCCGAGCATATCGGTCAGCACGTAGACGGTGTCGTCCGCGTTGAACGTGGCGATCATGGCGCCCACCTTATTGGTGATGGGCTCCTTGTCGTCACGAGCAAGCGACACGACGTGGACGTTCGACACGTCGCCGAGAACCATCTCGAGCGTGTCTTTGGCGCCTGCGGCCAGGCCGCCATGAGATGCGAGAATGATCTGATTCATCTTGCCTCCTCCTTTTCGTTATGGTCATTATAACGTCTTATACGTTGCTTATATTGCTAATTAGTATAAAGACCGTTCGCGGGTGAAAATCGACCGTTGACGGGTTTAACGTACTTGAAACGTTGGGGCTGGGTAGGCCGGCGCTGGCTGGATAACCCCAGGTCAGACCCTGCGCGCAATCCTCTATCGCACGAAGTACCAAGGGCTTTCCTGCACGGTGGGCTCCAGCGCGATGCCGGTGCGCTCGCGGAACAGATCCATGTCCTGCGATTTCTCCGTCCACCACGCGTTGGGCTTAAAGGTCATGCTCTCAACGATATGGCCGACAAAGGCACTGTTGCGCAGCTTGGAGAAGTTGGTGTTCATAATCAGGATGGACGCGAGCACCAGCACGATGCCCAGGACCTTGATTGCGCCGGCGGGCTCGGCGTAGATGCCAATACCGACCAGAACGGTCGCCACGGTTTCGAACGAAGCCACGACCGGCACCTTCGATGCCTCAAGATCCATCGAAAGGCCCTGCATATAGAAGATGTACGCAAGAGCCGTCGGAATAAAGCCAAAGCCTGCGAACAGCAGAATGAGCTGCGGGGACATTGCCGCGGCTACATCGGACCACGGAGCCGAAAGCACCGCCATGAAGCATCCGCCAAAGACAAAGCCCCAAAACGTCACCGCCAGCGGATGCAGCGCCTTGGTAGCCATACGGCTAAACACCGCCAGCAGCGCACCGCAAAGTCCGGCGATCACACCCGACGCGACGCCCCAAACCGAGAAATGGAAACCAGACAGGTCGCCGCTCGTCACCGCGAGCACACAACCCACAATGTTAAAGACGATGGCGACGAGCTTGTTGGGGGTCACGTCCTCGCGATAAAGCACGCGGCCGAGCGCGACGCCAAACACCGGCGAGGTGTAGAGCAGCACCGAGGCCGTGGACATGCCCACCTCGCCCATGCACTCGTAATAGCAGGTGTTGGCGACGGCTAAACCGACGATACCGACAAGCGCGCAGGGAACAAGCTCTTTAGGACTTGCCTTGAACAATGCCATGGGACCCGAGGCTTTTCCCTCACGAGCACCTCCCTGGCAACCCATAAATGCCAAGACCGGAGCCATTAAAACGGCACCCGACAACAGGCGAAAGGCCGCCATGCTCTGAGACGAAACACCCAGGGCCGATATTCCGTTAACAAAGATTCCGATGGTGCCCCACATAAGCGCGGCGATCAGCACCAGCGCATAGCCCAGATTGCTTTTCTTCAACGCAGCCTCCTCGGTGTTGTTTCCAATATGTTTCGTACTACGTTATAGTCGTTATATACATTTTTCAAGACACAAATCGGCGAGCGGAAAATCTGCTCGCCCACATAGTCATTGGGTACTCATTGGGGACGTACTTAAATGACTAGTCGGTTAAGAACGTTCCTGAATGACTAGTCATTTAAGAACGTCACCAACGACTACCCAACTGCCGGCAGAAAAGGAACGTCCCCAAGCGCTGCCATGAATTCAGTTGCGGTGAAATAGTTCCTGAATAGAGGCTTCAGACCCCCAAACAGGAACTATTCCACCGCAACTTATGAGGACATCGAGCTGTTAGGCCGCTCTATCCCCTAGTAGTCAAGCTTCCACATGTAGCGGCGCGTCATGTAGTCCTTGTGGGTGACGGCAGAGAGTGCACGCATGTAGACGTTGTTGAGGATCGGGGCAAAGATCAGGTGGTTGAAGTACTCGCTCACGCTGTCCTTGATGTCGTTGAGGCCGAGCTCCTTGGCGTCGAGCTGATAGACGCGCTCGCCACCGTACTGGTTGACAAAGCGGATGCCGCGCTCGTCGTTGCAGCGGCTGCGGCCGACGCTGATGAGCTGGAACAGCGAGGTGCGCTTGTCCAGGATCTCGAAGGGGCCGTGGAAGAAGTCGCAGGTGTTGATGGTGCAAGAGTCGATCTGCAGCATCTCCTGCACGTTGCAGATGCTAAAGACGTAGGCGGCACCAAAGAGCGGACCCTGAGCCATCACGTTGATGCAGGGCTTGTCGGCGTTCTGCTCGGCCCACTTGGCAGCGAGCGGACGGGTGTACTCGACGGCCTTGCGATAGATGGGGTCGACCAAGTCGAACGCGGCCATAGCGGTCTCGTACTCGGCATAGCCCTCGGTCTGCTGCGTGAGCTCCATAGCGATCATGGTCACGACGGCGGAGTTGGTACGGCCCATGCAGGACTCGTCGACGGCCAGGCTGTCGTACTGGATCTTGTAGTCGCAAACCTCGGTGAGACCGGACTCGTCAACATAGATGGCGATGGTGCTGGCGCCGTGGTCCTTGGCGACCTGGGCGGCGACGATGGTCTCCTTGGTGCCGCGCATGGACACGACGACGGCCAGGGTGTTCTCGTTGACATAGGCAGGCGTGGCGTGCACGAACTCGTTGCTGGTGTAGCTGGAGCTCACGACCTGCGTGGCCTCGTGCTCCATAAAATACTGGGCAGGATAGTTGCCGCCGTTGGATCCGCCGGCGCCGATCCACACGACGCGCTTGATGCCGCCCTTGTCTGCCTTGTCAGCCAAAACCTGGGAGACGACATCCTTAACCTGTTCCTGAGTAGTCATCGCGCATCAGCCTTTCTTCTCGTTTGATGCTCTTGATGGCATACAAGTTACATACATGTTTTGGTTATGTCGACTAGTTGTATGCTATATTTGACTTAGATATTTTGCCGCTGTGGTTTTCGATTACTCGTTACCAGCGGTTTTATTGTTGTGTTGAATACATGCTTGCTTAGTTAAGCATACAAGTTAGATATAGGTTGGCAATATGAGCGTCTCATCTAAAAAGAAACTGAGCCAATACGAGCGCTTGGCGGGCATGCTGCGTGACCGCATCGCCGCCGGCGTCTACGCACGCGGAGACAAGCTGCCGTCCGAGATGGAGCTCATGGACGAATCGGGGCTGTCGCGCAGCACCGTGCGCCATGCCCTTAAGGTGCTCGTTGACGAGGGCCTGGTTCGCACCGAGCGCGGACGTGGTGCCTTTGTGGCCGACACGCCGGCACTCCACGAGAACAACCTGGTGTTTTCGAGCTATACGGCACAGGTCGAAGGCCAGGGCATGAAGCCCACTACGCGCACCGTGGACTCGGGCTTTGCCAAGGCGGCCGGCAGCATAGCTAAGTTCTTTGACGCCGCCGTGGGCAGCAAGCTCGTCAAACTTGTCCGCCTGCGCTACCTGGACGACGCGCCGCTGTGCTTGGAGACCACCTACCTGCCGCCAAGCTTCGAGACGCTCATCGATCGCGATATCAACGGTTCGCTCTACGCCACGCTGCGACAGGAGTTCCATCGCGCGCCGGCACAGGGGCACAAGACCTTTGAGGTGTGCTATGCCTCGCAAAACGAGGCGTTTTTGCTCAACGTTGAGCGCGGGCAGGCGTTGATCCTAATCACCGACTACGTCTACGACACCGACGGTCGCCCGCTCCACGTCTCCAAGCGCATCCAACGCACCGACCGCGCCAAATACACCGAGCCCATCGGCTAACCAACACCAAAACCACCACAATGGGGACAGGCACCTTTGTGGTGGTTTTAGGCGAGGAGGGCGGGGAACCAGGTTGGTTTGGGTTGGTTGGGTGTGCGCTCGGCCAGGACCAGCTCCATCCAGCACATGTCGTACCAGCGGCCGAACTTTTGGGCGCATCGGTCGAAGGCGCCCACCAGGCGATATCCCATATGGGCATGGAAATCCTGGCTGTTGTGCGTCAGATACTCGTCGTCCTTGTCGTGCGGCACGGCGATGAGCGCGCACATGTTGGTGATGCCCATCGCGACCAGGCATTGCTTGATCGCGTCGTGCAGCTTGCGACCCAGCCCGCCATGGCGCACATCGCGCGCCAGGTAGATCGACGTCTCGACCGACCAGTCGTATGCCTCGCGGCTGTTGAGCGGACTCACGTAGGCATAGCCTACCGGACGCCCGTCCAGCTCCATCACCAAATATGGATAGCGCTTGAGCGTACGCTCGATGCGCCCGGCGAACTCCTCAACGCTCGGCACCTCGTATTCGCAGGTAATCGCCGTCTGGCGCACATACGGCTCATAGATGGCAAGCAACGCCGGCGCATCATCGGGCGTCGCCAGGCGAATCGTCGGCTCGGACATCTCGGTCATACAACCCTTCTCCCTCAAAAACAAAGGCCGCCTTGCGCCAAACCCAGCGCAAGGCGGCCCCTCGTCATTACATCAGGCTACAGAACCGCCGCCAACGCGTCGATATCCTCCTGCGTCGTGGCCCAGCTGGTGCAAAAACGCACCACCGTGTGGGTATCGTCGTACTTTTCCCAGTACTCGATCGCCGCATGCTCGCGAATGCGCGCCATGTCCTCGTTGGGCAGAATCACAAACTGCTGGTTCGTCGGCGTCTCCAAGAAGAACTGGTAGCCGCGCTCGTGCAGCACGCGACGAAGCGCCTGCGCGGTCTCAATCGCCTGGCGACCAATCTCAAAATACAGGCCATCGGTAAAAAGGGCCTCGAACTGCACACCCGTCAGGCGGCCCTTGGCAAGCAGTGCGCCATGCTGCTTAATACGCGGAATGGGATGCGCCGGAGCATGCATGCCGCAAAACACCACGGCCTCGCCGCACAGAGCGCCACACTTGGTGCCGCCGATGTAGAACACGTCACACAGCTGCGCCAGCTCGGGCAGGGTAATGTCGCACTCATCGGCCGCCAGCGCATAGGCCAGGCGAGCACCGTCCACAAACAGCGGAATCTCGCGCTTCTGGCACACCGCGTGAATCGCCGCGAGCTCGGCCTTGGAGTACAGCGTGCCGTACTCGGTCGATAGGCTCACGTACACGGCACCCGGGAACACCGTGTGCTCGTAGCTCTCGTTTTCGTAGAACACCTGGATATAGTTCTCGAGGTCCTCGGCGTGCATCTTGCCCTCGTATCCGGGGATGGTGAGCACCTTGTGACCGCCAAACTCGATGGCGCCTGCCTCATGGCAGGCGACGTGGCCAGTCTCAGCAGCAACGACGCCCTCGTACGGCGCGAGCAGCATGTCGATCACCGTCGCGTTGGCCTGCGTGCCGCCCACCAGAAAAAACACGTCGGCGTCGGGCGCCTGACAGGCCTCGCGGATAAGCTGCTTGGCACGCTCGGTGTGCGCATCGGTACCGTAGCCGGGCTGCGGCTCCATATTGGTGTCGACGAGCGCCTGCAGCACTGCCGGATGTGCGCCGTGGGAATAATCGTTGTTAAACGCGAGCATGGCAATCCTCTCTTACCGGGTATCGGCCAGATGATTCAAACGGAGCTATTGTACGCCGTTGGGATAGGCAATGCGTGCGGCAAGGCACTCAAGTGCCAGTACCAGGGCAAAACCGCAGCTCACGTCACTCAAAAAATGCGCGCCGATCACGATGCGCCCAAAGGCGACGAACGCTGCAACAACAACCGCCGCCCAAAAGATCACGCGGCGACGCGAAGGTTTTTCCTTAAAGGCTGCCGCGGGAAGCCCGGCGAGCATAAGGCCGATCGCCGCATGCGCCGTGTGTCCGCTCGCAAACGACTTGAACCCGTCCTTGATCACGCCGGCGGCGATATAGGCCCACTTGTCGGGGTTGCCGATCACCCACCACGGCTGAAAATTGAGCCCCGGCGTGACCTCGATCACGCGCATGCGCGGGCGCGACCATAACGGCTTAACAATGACGTTGAGGATGATGGCCTGAGCGACCCACACGGCCAGCACCATCAACGCCCAGCGCGTAAGCTCGTCGGGCGCGGTGTCGCGCGTAAGGCGGTAGGCGATGAAGTTGGCTGCGATGACCAACGCAAACGTCAGAACCAGCTGAAATGCGATGAGCTTGCCGCCGATGCGCAGCGATCCGATAATCTCGTAGCCGACCAGGCCCACGTTGATCAGAACGCCCAGCGCGGCGAGCCACTTGCTCGCCTTGGAATCGGAGCGAGCCGAGCGCACGAGCATAACGCCTGCGACGCTCGCCGTCAGCTCGAACGGCAGCTCACCGGCCGCCTCGACAAAGCGACCGTACATGCTGCCGATGTTGAACAGCGCACTCGAGATTTGATAATCAAAGAAGCTGCCCACGCCCAGACAAAGGCACAGGACAACCGCGATAATGGCGACATCTTTCTTATAGATGTATCCGAACATGCTTTCCTTTCGATGGAACCAGAGTGCCCAAATAGGGTGTTTGCAGCGTCGACTCGCTAGTCATCATCACTAGCGCCCAGCTGCCGCAGCAGCATGAGCGCGGCCGCCACCGGGCCGGTGCCGTCGTTGGCGTCGAGGCCGCGACCCAGGCCGCTGCCCGCGCCGGCACCCGCCTTGTAGGGCACCGACAGTTTGCGGCTCTTGGGAAAGTTCACCGCGCCATAGCGGGTCTTAAGCTCAAAGGCCACCTTCTTGGGAACGTCAACCCCCAGGAAGGTAATGCGTCCACCGCTGAGCGTGACGCTCTCGAGCCCCAAGCGCTCGCCGCGAATGCGGATGCGAGCGCGGTTGAACAAGTTAAGCCCCGCCAACGGCAGCTCACCGTGCGCGGCCTCGGTCTCCTCCTGCACCTCGTCGATACTCTCCAGGTCCTCGGCCGCCGCGAGCTTGCGGTACACGAGCACGCGCTGGTCCACCGCCGGCATGTACTCCTCGGACAAGAAGTAGTCGGCCGGCAGGTTGATGCCCACGCTCGCCGCCTCCACGCCGGCATCGTCATCGCCGCGCGCCTCGGCCACGGCCTGTCCCAGCATCTGCGTAAACAGGTCAAAGCCCACGCTCGACAGGTTACCGTGCTGCTCGGCGCCCATAAGCGAACCGGCGCCGCGGATCTCCAGGTCGCGCATGGCGATGCGCATGCCGCTGCCCAGGTCCTGGAACTCGGAAAGTGCGGTCAGGCGCGCCGTCGCCTCCTCGGTGAGCGGCAGCTCGCCCGGGAACATAAAGTACGCGTAGGCCTGCGTGGCAGAGCGGCCCACACGGCCCTTGAGCTGGTAGAGCTGCGCCAGGCCCAAACGCTGCGAGTCCTCGATGATGAGCGTGTTGGCCGTTGCGTTGTCGATACCGCTCTCCACGATGGTCGTAGCGATAAGCACGTCAATCTTCTTGGTCGCGAACTCGATCATCACGTCCTCGACCTCGCGCGGGCTCATCTTGCCGTGCGCCACGCCCACGCGCGCCTCGGGCGCGGCCTCGTGCACGCGCGCCACGGCATCGTCGATGGTCTTGACGCGGTTGGACACGTAATACACCTGACCGCCGCGGCCCACCTCCAGGCGAATCGCCGCACTTACCACGTCGGGGTCGTACTCCCCCACGTGCACGATCACGGGACGACGCCCGGTCGGCGGTGTGGTGATCAGGCTCATGTCGCGCACGCCGCTCGTGGCCATCTGCATGGTTCGCGGAATAGGCGTTGCCGAAAGCGTGAGCACGTCGATTTGCTCGCGCAGGTTTTTGAGCTGCTCCTTGTGCTGCACACCAAAGCGCTGCTCTTCGTCGATGATCACCATACCCAGGTTCTTGGGGTTCACGTCGGCCGAAAGCAGACGGTGCGTGCCGATGAGCACATCAATCGTGCCCTCGGCAAACGCCTTGAGCGCGCGCTTTTGCTGCGCCGGCGTGCGGAAGCGGCTGAGTACCTCGACCTCGAGGCCAAACGGGGCAAAGCGCTCAAAGAACGTCTCGTAGTGCTGCTGGGCCAGAATGGTCGTGGGGCAGAGCACCATGACCTGGCGGCCGGAGTCCACGCACTTAAACGCCGCGCGCAGGGCAACCTCGGTCTTGCCGAAACCCACGTCGCCGCACAGCAGGCGATCCATGGGCTTGGGCGCCTCCATGTCGGCCTTGATGTCGGCGATGGCCTCCAGCTGGTCGCGCGTCTCGTCGTAAGGGAAGCTCTGCTCCATCTCGATCTGCTCGGGCGTGTCGGGCGGGCAGGCGATACCGGTAATCGACGAGCGGCGCGTATACAGGTCGACCAGGTCAAACGCCAGCTTTTTGGCATTCTTGCGCGCCTTGTTGGTAGCGCGCGTCCAGTCGGCTGTGTTGAGCCTGGTCAGGCGCGGCTTGTCGCCGTCGGGGCCAACGTAGCGCGTGATGCGGTCGACCTGCTCGAGCGGCACGTAGAGCTTGTCGCCATCGGCATATTCCAGCAAAAAGTAGTCGCGTTCCTTGCCGCCCACTTCCTGGCGCGCGATCTCGCTAAAGAGCGCGATGCCGTGGGTAGCGTGCACCACGTAATCGCCCGGCTTAAACGGGAACGTGATCTGCGTAATGTCCACCTTGCGGCGGCTGCGCGCGCGGTTGGCGTCCATGCGGGCGTTGAGGTCGGCGATCGAGAACACGGCCAGGTTGGCATCGGGCACCACCACGCCCTGCGGCAAGGCGGCATCGACAAAGGTCACACGTCCGCGCGAAATAGTGGGCACGGCGGCGCCGGCGGCAGCCTGCGCGGCGCCCGCCTCGAGCGAGCGGGCGTTGAGCGCGTCGGCGCGACGCTCGCGAATGGAAGCATGGGCCTCCTGGCGTGCGGCACGGTCGGCGGAATCCGCCGCTGCCACGCGCACACGGTCGCCAATAGCGCCGGCATTTTCGGGCGCCGCGGTCAGCGATTCCTCAAAGGTAATGCCCTCGTCGCCAAAGGTAAGCTCCATCGACTCGCGCGCACCGCGGTCGGGGATGGCAAACACGCAGGCATAGCGCTTGCCCACGACCTCCTGGATGCGCGTCATAAAACGGTTGTCCGAGCCTGCGATGGCAGGCTGCTCAATCTTGAGCTCGGCCGTCACCGCACCGCCGGCACGGATGAGGCTCACATAGTTCAGGCGTTGCTGGGAGCCAAAGTCGAGTTGCTGGGCGCGCACGTACAGGCCATCCAGGCGGTCGACCCCCGCCTCGCCGGCACGGGCCTCGATATCCTCGTAGGCGCGCAGGCAATCGTCGAACAGTGAGCGCGGCTCGGACAGCACCACGAGCGCCTTGCCGTTCACGTGCGACAGCGGGCTCACGGTCTGGCCGTACATCACCGGCAAAAAGCGATCGAGCTCGGGCGTAACGATGCGCGCATCCACCATCTCGAGCAGCGCCGCCAGTTTGCTGTCGTCCTGGCTGGCGCGATAGAGCGCCACATGCATGTTGTGGACGGCCTCGTCGGTAAGCGCCAGCTCACGGCAGGGGAAGATCTCGATGCTGTCTTCGTTACCGATGGTCTGCCCCGTTGAGCTCACCATGCGACGGATGCGGTCGATCTCGTCGCCAAAGAACTCAATGCGCACGGGCGCTTTTTCCTGCGCGGGAAACACCTCGACGGTGTCGCCGTGCACGCGGAACAGACCGGGCGCGTCGGCGGCGCCGGCATTGGTGTAGCCCATGCCCACCAGGCGCTGCGGCACCTCGTCAAAAGGAATCTCCTCGCCCACCGCAAAGGTCGTGGACTCCCAATAGCGGCTCTCGACCGGCGGCACGCAGCGCAGCAGCGCGCGGGCCGAGGCAACCATGATGCAGTTGTCCCCGCGCACGATGCGCCCCAGAGCCTCGCAGCGCTGCGCCACCACGGCATCGTCGGGCGCCTGCTCGCGCCACGGATAGTCCTTGCGCTCGGGAAAACGGCACACATGCGCCAGGCCCACATACGCAGCCAAGCTGCGAGCGGCGCGGTCGGCGGCATCCTCGCCACTCACGATGTAGACCGTGGGGCGCGGACGGCGCGCAAACTGGGCGGCCGCCATAAGCGTACGGCCCGACTGCGACACGGCCAGCGTCACGTCCTCGCCGGCATCAAGCCCGGCCTCAACGGTCTGCAGAGCCTCGGCAGTGTAGAGCTGCGCGGCTATACGGTGAATGAGCATGCTGTTCCTCCGGCATCGCAACGCCAAAAGCCCGCCGAGGCAAGCTCGGCGGGTCGTTCGTCAAATTCGTTGCCTGTCATGGTAGCGCATGAAGAGGACTCCAGCTCAGGCGTACGCCCAGCCCCGCAACAAAAACGCCAGATAGAACCGGACTCACCGGCTTCGCCAAAATCTCCCCGTCACGTCGAACGCCGCGACCACGGAAGGTGCCCCAAGAAGCGGCTATTCCTCAAAAAAGCTCGCAACGTTCAAGCGGCTCGTCCACTCACCTATGGTGTTGGCAAAGCCGACGCGTGTGTACACGCCCGCAAAACGGCCGCGATACAGGTACAGGCCTTCCATATTAGAAGCGGGCGCAAAACCAAGATCATCCACGAGTCCTTTGGGCGCCTCTCCTCGATGTGGCCCATCGACAAGCGTTCCGCGCAAGCAGGGAGTCTGATACTGCTGAGCATACTCCTGTACAATCGCCCCAGCGGCCGCAGCGCGAGCAAGCACCTGGGACCATTCCCGTTCCGTGACATCCAAGCCGGCAACAACGCCAACCGCGTTGTAGCCGCCGCACGGCTTGACGATCCATCGGTCCTTTTCGGCAAATCTCGACAACTGGGCGCTTTCGTCCAAAATCTCGGTATAGGGCACATGCTCCCGCACAAACGATTGCTCCTCCGGGCTCAACAAGGACTGACCGGCCCGAGACCACAGAAATGCAAATACGGTCTTAGTCGCACACGGCCACGTTCTAAATCCCCCGACGATGCACGCGAGCCCTTCTTGAGCCGCCTCGATTAAGGCGGAACGTCCATCGCACGGCTTATCCCACAACTCGCCGGTCACCGCGCGCCGCCAAACGCAATCAATAGGGCCGACGGCATCGCACAGCCGCCTAGCACCGCTCTCGTCTTCGCCAATCCGCAGGTCGCGCACATCCGCAAAGCGCGCCACCACACCCCGCCGCCTCATAAGGTCGACAAAATGAGCCGCATCTTCCAAGTCGATGCTTTCCGAATAGTCGACGATTGCCACCGAAGCGGGATATATCTTTGATTGCGGTGCATAGAGCCCCTCGTCAACGCGGGCCCCGTCGTCCGATCGTGCACTATCCTCGGTGCGGCGAGGATGGGCCAGCTTCCACTCTGCATAGGTCTCAAACAATGCGTCTATCCAGCTACCGCACAAATCATACTGCCGAAAGCCGGGGTGGTCGGATGCAAACTCCTCAAAGGAAGGCGTCATTCGCACTGCCTGACAGACCGCATCGGTCACTACCATTCCGGCACTGCCGTCGGTATTGAGCTCGCAAAACGTATACGAACCGGCATCTTCGTCAAGAAAGATATCAACACGCGCAAGGGGAATTTGGCAATCATAGCCGGCATCCATAGCGCACAGGTCAGCAAAAGCCGGATCCATGCGAAACCACGCACGCACGGAGGCATCGGAACAAAACGCCCGCGTCACCTTGTCCATAATGCCGTACATGCGCTCGGCGGCCTCCTTAAGAAGCGCCGTCATATCCTTGTCGAATATCTTTGGCGTCAGAGCCCAGGGCGCAGGATCACCATGGTAGAGCGCATGGGTTTGAGACAAGTATTCGTCGCCTTTGCGACGACCAGGTAGGTCACCTTCGCGCGTGCGTACGATGCGTTCAAAATAATCTTCGAGCTCTCGCGTCTTCAATGTTGCCACGTTACCCTCCATTGCTTGATTTTTTGCTCATGCTACGCCAGCACGCACGACTTCGGCGCGCTTGAATAGGCTTCTAAATTAGCAACACATTTTTGCATGAGGCGGCGGGAGGCGACAAATACTCCAGCTCAAGCGCATGCCCAGCCCCGCAACAAAAACGCCAGACGGACGAGTCGCCTGGCGTTATCAGAGTGAGCTATACGCCGAGTCTAATCGTAGACGCCCATTTTAAGCAGCATGAATGTCGGGGCGCCGTCACCCTGCGCGACGCGGACCGTACAAGTCTCGGTACGGCCCATGGATGCGTCCGCTTGAATTGCGGCGATGAACTGGTCCTTCGGCAGGCCGTAGGTGCTCTCGGGGATGTCGGAAGGAAGTAACATACCGCCAGCACTGTAGACCTCATAGGTAAGCTCGTAGGTGTTGTCGCCAAGGTCAGTCGCGCCCGTAACGATGGCACATGGTGGGTTGTAATTTCCCTGGCCGTATTCTTGCTTGAGATACAAATACCCGTCATGCGCTTCGGCTGAATCAGGAATCGCTTGCCCCTCCGGCGTTCTGTCATAAGTCATATCGGCATCGGAAAGCGTCAGACCCGTCAAGCGGTTGAGTTCCCTATTGACCGCATCAGTCGCCACACGCTGGCGATTGCCGTTGTCATAGTCACCCTTCTCGATTCGATACGGCGCGTTGTCAATAAAATGGCACCAGATAAACTTAACCAGCTTGTATTTCTCGTCATCCGAAAGGCCGTCAGTCGAATCGAAGCCGCCCGCCTGATACCAGTCCAGATCGAAGTGTTCCTCCGTAAAGTTCGACAGGAACAGATTCGCGGCGGCATAGGTTGCCTGGTCATTGAGGTCGACTTTTACGCTGCTGCCGGTCTGCTCAGGCTCATCCGCCTCATCCTCGTCGGCGGCAGGCTTCTCCTTGGCGCTTCCCTCGTCCTTGTGCTCGGCCGAGCCCTCGTCGGACCCAAGTACCGTAATCTGCGATGAATTGCCCTGCCCAAGCGGACCCAGCACGCCGGTCAGCGCCAGAGCGGCACTGCCGGCAACGAGCACGCCCACCACGCACATGCCGACAATCACCGCGCGCTTATGTGACTTCTTCTGCACGGGAGGCATCCCTGCCGCCGGCATCGATGCGGGCTCAGCAGGCGCGGCCGCCGGAGAGGCAGCGCCCATGCGCGCCCCGCAGTTCGTGCAAAAATCGGTTCCGTCGGGCATCTCGGAGCCACACTTGGTGCAAAACATATTCGGGCATCCCCTTACAACAAACGGCATCTGCCGTCATCATATTGAGCCCTCGCGACCCAAATGTGTTGCGCAACATTGTCCAAAGCCTTCGGACGCCGGCAAAACGTGCCGGGCCCTACCCCGTCGCGCGCACGCTGGGGCAAAGGTCTGCCAGTAGGCACTCGTCGCACTTAGGTTTGCGGGCATCGCAGATCTCGCGGCCAAAGGTAATCCACTGGTGGTTGACCGACTCCCAATACTCGTGCGGCAAGATCTTGAGCAGATCCTGTTCGGTCTTGAGCGGCTCTTTGGCGTGCGTCTTGGGACTCAGCATCAGGCGGTGCGCGATGCGGTTGACGTGCGTATCCACCGCGATGCCTTCCACGATGCCGTACCCCACGTTGAGCACGATGTTCGCTGTTTTGCGCCCCACGCCCGGCAGCTTGACGAGCTCCTTCATGTCGGCCGGCACCTCGCCGCCGTAATCGGCGACAATCATCTGCGCGGCCTCCACGGCATGCTTGGCCTTACTCTTATAAAAGCCGAGTGACTTAATGGTGTCCGCCACGTCGGTCACACTTGCCCCGGCCATGGCCTCGGGCGTGGGCCACTGGGCAAACAACTTCGGCGTCACCTTGTTGACCTGCGCATCGGTCGTTTGAGCCGAGAGCAGTACCGCGATGAGCAGCCTAAAGGGATTCTCGTGGTCCAAGAAGCACTCGACCGGGCCATAGCGACGGTTAAGGCGCTCACACACCTCGATGGCGCGCTCGCGTTTGGCGGCATTGGTCTCGCGTGGCATAACGACTCCCCGGCTCGGCAGAAACATAACTTCACGGAAACGATTGTCCCACGTACAGGGGGCTTTAAGCCTCCAAAAATGCGCCAGTCTGGCGACCCCACAGGCTTGCATACTCGCCGCCCGCCTCGACAAGCTGCGCATGCGTACCGTCCTCGACAATCTCGCCGTCCGCCAGCACCACGATGCGGTCGAGCGCCGCCACGGTGGACAGGCGATGCGCCACCACAATGGAGGTGCGACCGCGCATCAGGTTCTCGAGCGCCTCCTGCACCAGCGCCTCGGACTCGCTGTCGAGGGCAGATGTCGCCTCGTCGAGCACCAGAATCGGCGCGTCGGTAAGGACGGCGCGGGCGATGGCCACACGCTGGCGCTGACCGCCCGAGAGCTTAACGCCGCGCTCGCCCACCATGGTGTCAAAGCCACGGGGCAGGCGATCGATAAACTCCAGGGCATTGGCCAGGCGCGCTGCCTCGCGGATCTGCTCGTCGGTGGCGTCGGGGCGGCCGTAGGCGATATTCTCGCGAATGGAGCGGTGGAACAGGAGCGCCTCCTGCGGCACGTAGGCAACCTGGCGGCGCAGGCTCTGCTGCGTGCAGCGCGAGACGTCCTGGCCGTCCACGAGCACGCGGCCGCCCTGAACGTCGTCCAGGCGCAGCAACAGCTTGGTGAGTGTCGTCTTGCCCGAGCCCGATTTGCCCACCAGACCCACGCGCTGGCCTGCCGCCACATGGAGCGTCAGGTCGTTGAACACGCTCTCGCCCGCCGCGGCGTCACGGTACGCAAAACTCAGGTGCTCAAAATCAATCGCGCCCTCGCCCACCTTGAGCTCGGGGGCATTCGCGTCGTCTGCCACCAGACGCGGCTCGTCCAGCACGCGCGTCATCTCGGCGGCGTCGCCCAACGCGCGATTGATGCGCTGCATCATGGAGCTTACGTAGTTCAAACGCATGGTGAGGTTGTACGTATAGGTAAAGATCATGACGAGCGAGCCAGCCGAGATGCCAAACCACGCGTTGCCGCCCGCCACGAACACGCTCACCACAGCCATGGTGATGACGATAAGGCCCGAGGTCGTAAAGTTGCGCTGCATCATGGCGTGCATCGATACCGTTTCGGCATCGCGGGCGGCGCGGTCGGCAGCATCGAACAGGTCGCGCTCAAAGTCTTCGCGCCCACAGGTCTTGACGGCCAAGATGTTCGTGACCGCGTCGGACAGTACGCCCGACAGCTTGTTCTGCGCGGCGGACGTCGCGGCCGAAAGCGGCATGATGCGCTTGTACATAAGCCAGACAAACGCGATATAGACGACCATGATACCCACCAGGATCACGGTAAACGTCGGCACCACCGGGGCGAGCGCCGCCACCGTGCAGACAACCGAGGTGATGGTGGGAATGAGCGAATACACCGTCACGTCCACCAGACCCGTGTAGCCGCTCATAAAACGGCTCGTCTGGCTCACAAGCGATCCGCCAAATCGACTGGTGTGGAATGTCATGGATTGATTGGAGAGCGTGTCAAAGCACAAGCGCGCCAGGTGATAGTTGCCCGCAATCTCGAGCTTGTAGACGGTGTAGTCCTGCAGCTTGGAGAGGATCTGGCCTACCAGATTAACGAGCACGAGCGCCAGAATGTAGGGGCCAAAAACTTCAAACACCTGGTCGCCTGCCACGGGGCCGGCTTGGACGCGGTCGACGATAAGCGCCATCACGTAGGTGTTGGCAAACGTGAGCAAAAAGATATAGCCCGCCGACGAGAACACCGAGAGAAAGACGATCAGCGGCTGTGTGCGCGTGACATCCCAAAACCGCCGCAGCGTGCGGCGCACGGTGGAGCGCTTGAGCGGGCTGGTGCTTCTCTGAGACATGGGCTTCCTTTCGCATCTGGCAGGGCGAAACGCCATTGTTGCACACCGAAGCGCGCTTCAGGCACGTACGACGCGAAAAGCGCCCGCGCTCCGCGCTTGCGCAGACGCCCCGCCGTCAGGCACGGCTAGTCCTTGTCTTCTTGGTCTGCGAGCAGGCCCGCGGACGTGAGCCCCAAGATCTCGTCGGCCTCCCCGGCATCCTCCAGCGCGTCGATGTCCTTGAGCTTGCGCTCCATAACGTTGGTGCGCGTGGTGATAATGCCCTCGACCGTCTTGCCCGCGGTCTCGATCTGCTGCTGCGCACGACGCAGCGCCGCCTGATAGCGCGGCAGCTCAGCCTTGACGGCGGAAAGCACGCGCAGCACGTCATCGGTGCGTTTTTGCAGCCTAAACGTCTGGTAGCTCATCTGCAGACTGTTGAGGATGGCGGCCATGGTGCTGGGGCCGGCAACGTTGACGTGATAGTCGCGGCCCAGGGTCTCGATAAGCCCGGGGCGGCTGACGACCTCGGCGTACAGCCCCTCAAACGGAACGAACAGAATGCCGAAGTTGGTCGTCGCGGGCACGCTCAGGTACTTCTCGCAAATGTCCTTTGCCTCGCGCTTCACCATCATATCGAGCGTCTTGCGCGCGGCGGCCACAGCCTCGGCATCACCCGACTCTTGCGCGTCGAGCAGATGCTCGTACGCGTCGCCCGGGAATTTGGAGTCAATCGGCAGCAGCACGGGATCGCCCTCGTCCACCGGCAGCTTGACGGCAAACTCAACGCGCTCCGAGGCACCGGGCTTGGTGGCGACATTTTCCAGATACTGGTCGGGCGTAAGGATGTCCGCCAGGATCGCACCCAGCTGCACCTCGCCCAAAATGCCGCGCGCCTTAACATTGCCCAGCACGCGCTTGAGGTCGCCCACGCCGGTGGCAATGGACTGCATATCGCCCAAACCCTTGTACACAGCCTCGAGCTGGTCGCTCACCTGCTTAAACGATGCAGACAGGCGATCGTTGAGCGTGCGGGAAAGTTTCTCGTCCACCGTCGCGCGCATCTGATCGAGCTGCACGTTGTTGTCCTTGCGGATGGCGCCCAGCTGGGCATCGACCGTCTCGCGCACCTTGTCCAAGCGGTGCTCGATGCCCTCGCGGTTGGCACCGAGCTGCTGGGCCGTCTCGCGGCGCAGGTCATCCATACGGTCGCCAGCCTGCGAGAACTCACGCGCGATGGTCAGGTAGCGCTGCTGCTCTACGGCGGCGTCGGTCGTCTGCTGCTGCGCGATGGCGTTTGCCGTGCGACGGGTTTCTGCCAGCGCGACGTTCAGGGTGTCGAGCGCGTTGTTGGCCTGCTCGAGCGCCGCGAGCGTCTCCGCGTCGCTGCCGCCACGCTCTCGCAACTCGGCACGAAGGCCTTTAAGCTGCAGGGCGCAAACCACAGCAACTCCCACCGCCACCAAGGCAATCACAACAAGCGCAATATCAATAGCAGACATAGATTCCGCCCAACAAACCCAATCGATTATCAATCAAAACTGCAATCAATCTTACCCCGCCACACGCACCGAGCGCCCGGCCCCTTCTTGGGCGCCCCTCTCCTCCGCATATTCCATAATGCGGCGCGCCGTTTCCCTGCTCACTTTTGAGTCATCACCGGCTAAGTATGCGTACACGTTTCCCTTATTCAGATTCAAATCGCGGCAGAGGCCGTAGCGCGTTACGCCCGATTCCCCTAGCGCTCCCAATGTTCTTTTTCGCATCAGGGCGTTGATCCTTCTATCGGCAGCCGGCTTCTCCTTCACCCCTCTATACGCACGCCAAACGTTGGCATAACGATTGGGAAGCTCACTTTTGGCACATAGAGACGCCATGCCACCCGCTTGATCGTACAAGGACAAAACGCCTCGGTAATCCTCTTCCATCCACGAGCCCTCGGATAAGCCCAGAACGTATTCGGCTTTTCCTTGCGCCAAAGCGAGCAAAAACAGAGGCTCCGCCACGCGCGGCGCAACCGTCGTCGCTTGCTCAACCAGTTTTCTAAAACTCAGCGACTGCTGTCCGGATAGCTCCCGGCAATAGCCTTTTAAGAATCCCTCAAAGGTCAGATTCAACCGAGCACCTCCTTTTTGTATTGCCTGTATGCGCAGACCATCTCTTGATAACTCCGCTCCGAGGGCGACGACGCCAGAGCCTCTCCCTCGTCGAATATAAGCCGCTCGAGCAGATCCCAATCAAGTCGGTCAACGAATGCCTGACTATGAAGATCGACGATGTCGTTCGGACGATAGGCATAAAGCTTCATCACCGCCAGGTCCTCCAAAGATGGCGTAAAGTACCTGATAAAACGCGCCCCAATCTTCAAGGGAATCAAACGATCTTCGTAATTGAATGGCATCTGATTACAATATGCCACCGCCATACCATTCACCTCGGGGTATCGAGCTATGATCTCGCGGAGGCACCTGTCTGCCTCAAACACATCAATGTCATGTGTAACCGACCGATTCGTCACATCGTTTAGCATGAAAGCGCTTCCTCCCACCAATACAACGCTCGGCCTGTCGTCTCTTGGACCTATTTCCAGCTCCGCCTCTTCGTCAATGCCCAAAAGAGTCTGCTCTAAATCCTGCTTATACATAGCAAATCCTATTATTATTCATCTTCAATAATACTATTCAGTCGCACGACAGGACCCAAAGGATGCAAGGATTCTACTCGTGGCGATAATCCGTACACCCTAGAAGTCCTAATGTGACAAACGCTAACTCTCCCAGCCGGCGCGGATGGTTGTTATGGCGTCGCCTAGGCGCTGGCCGAGAGCTGCCAAGTGCTGAAGCACCTCACTGGGCGAGGCGCCGTTGAGGATGCAGGTGAGCGCATACGAGACCAGGAAAATCGCCGCAAGTCCTAACGGGATCAGCACAATCATCGCTAACGTGCGCAGGCGCTGGCCCACGCGGCGGTGACGTGTGCGGCGCTTGTCGAACGCAAGCTCCTGCGCATATGAATCTTGTTGTACGGAATAGTTCTCTGGCGCCGATCCGCCCGCAGGCGAAACCGCAGGCGTGGCATTTTGCGCAGGGGGCTGGGCGGCTACCCCTTGCATTTGTATCTCCATGAGCCGTTGCTGCTGACGCAACATGCGCTCAGCTTGTTGCTGCGGAGTCTCAAGAAACAGATCCATGCTGGCCTCCAAAATCGGAGCATTCGACGCTTACGCCCAGCATCCCGCACCGCCAAGGCCACGGCAACACAATCCGTAGCAATAGCTGCGAAGTTTCTTGTTGACAAAAGCTGTCGAAAACCTCAACAACTCCCCTACCAGCACTTTCTCTGAGCTTTTTTATCGAATGATCTTTTGCCCTTCCACCAACCCGCCAACTAACCAAAAGCTGACCAAAAGCTTGACGGAAATTGTGAAGACCGGGACCCCACACAAAAAGTGCCGCCCCAAAGGGTCGGCACACAAACTTATTATCAGCTTTTCTGTAACGAGCATGCGACGACTCAACGCCGGAGCGCAGGGCGGGGAAACCTTTGCCTCGCGCGACCCTGCGGAGCCGTGAGCGAGAGGGAAAGGTTTCCCCGCCCTGCGCTCCGTGGTCGGTGGGGGCAGATTACATGCCCGAAAGACCGCGAGCAGCGGTGGCACACAAAAACGCCAAGACTAGAATCACGAGCGAACCGGCAATGTCGGCCACCACGCCCGTAAGACGACGCTCAAACAGCCAGCTCTCAAAGTGCGGGGCGACATTGCGCCAAACACGCCACAGCAAGATGCCCATGCCGATAACGCCCGGGATATTGAGCAACAAAATCTCGGAGCACAAGAGGCCGATCAGGTTGCCGGCGGCAAAGCCCGCATCGCCCTCGCAGTATTTGCGATAAATCATGTACAGCATGTACGCCACAAACGGCTGCAGACACGCCGAGATAAACGTAACCACCATCGAGGGGTCTTGAGAAAAGACATCGGTGAGCTTATCCGCGCTCGTAGCATCTTTCGAAGCCAAGAACAAGCCAATGACCACCACGGGCACCACGCCCAAGATAACCTCGACCAGAGTAAACAACTTAGCAGTCAGATCCTCGCTAGCCGTATTGAGGTGAGGCGCCCACTCAGGATGAGCATGTGCACCGACCTTCTTGTCCTTCTCGGCACGATCGGCCTTTTTGCCCTCGGCAACCCGACGACCAGGATCCTTGCGAGTCCCCGCCGCAGCAACCCGAGCCCGAGATTTCTTACCCATAAAAAACACCCCGCCAGGTAGTAGATAAACTAAAAGTCGCTACCAAGTGTACCCCACCCATGAACGATGCCGCCCCAACCGGCCCCCACACAAAAACGTGCCGCCCCATAAGGGGCGGCACGCAAACTTCTAATCAGCTTTTCAGTATCGAGCACGCGACGACCCAACGCCGGAGCGCGGGGCGGGAGGCCGGATTGCCTTCCCTCAACGCGACCCTGCGGAGCCGTGAGCGGGGAGGGAAGGCAATCCGGCCTCCCGCCCTGCGCTCCGCAGCAGCCAGCGCCACGCGCTAGTAGTTCACCACCTGCTCCTCAAAGTACGCCTTCGGGTGGTTACAAACCGGGCACACCTCGGGCGCCTCGGCGCCCACATGCAGGTGCCCGCAGTTCAGGCACTTCCATACCTTTACGCCCTCGCGCTCAAACACCTCGCCCGATTCGATGCGCTCGACAAGCTTGTTGTAGCGCTCCTCGTGGGCCTTCTCGACAGCACCGACGCCACGGAACTTTGCGGCAATCTCGGTAAAGCCCTCCTCCTCGGCGGTCTTGGCGAACTCGTCGTACATCGTGGTCCACTCGTAGTTCTCGCCCGCAGCGGCATCACGCAAGTTGTCCAGAGTGTCGGGAACGGCGCCGTCGTGCAGATACTTAAACCACAGCTTGGCGTGCTCGGACTCGTTGCCCGCCGTCTCGGCAAAGATATTCGAGATCTGAACGTAGCCATCCTTCTTGGCCTTGGATGCATAGTAGCGATACTTGGTATGCGCCTGGGACTCACCGGCAAAAGCGGTCTCGAGGTTCTTCTTGGTTTGAGAATTCTCAAAATCCATAGGTGTACTTCCCTTCAACATGCCGCCCGTAGGATTCGAGCGGCCTTGTCTTTAGGATGCCCTCAAGCCGAGAATTTAAACCTTACAATCCTGTTCTTCAGATTCGGGTTGGCTACACGCTTAGCCAGCGGTCACCCTCCACGCGGCAAAAGCCCTCACGCTCCAAGTCGGCCAAAATGTCTGCAACCAGCTCGTGCTCGACCGGCTCGCGGCCCGCTGCCGCCTCCATTTCGTTGACGCCCGCCACGGCCTCGGCGAGTGTGATGCCCGCCGGCCGCCCATCGCGCGCCGCCAGCAGCATGCGCACAATATGAGCGCGCTTTTGGCGACGCGAGCCCTCAAACTTGGACTGACGGCTATAGCTCGCCGAGCGCCTGGACGGATTGGGCAGCGTCTTTTTAAGATACGCGCCGTAATCCAGCAACGCGTAATACCACGCGCGCGGCGTGTCGGCATCGTCTTGAGGCACGGCAAAGGGAGCGATCTCATCCGCCGTCGCACCGGGAACCGCCGGACAGGCGGCTTGGATCAGCGGCACCAGCTCGCGATCGGGAACGGCCGGCACATCGGGAAAGAAATGATGCAGAAAGACCGTGCGCACGTTGGTCTCCAGATACACACCCGGTAGATCGAACGCAAACGACCGGATGCCCTGCGCCGTCGCCGGGCCAATACCGGGCAGGGCGACCAGGTCGCGCGTCTCACGTGGAAACTCCCCACCCCAGTCTTCCATAACGCACTGAGCGGCTCTATGAAGTGCCAGGGCGCGGCGATTGTAGCCCATCCCCTGCCACGCATCCAAGACATCGGAAGGCGCGGCCTGGGCAAGCGCCTGCACGGTTGGAAAGCGATCAAGCCACGCGGGCATACGCGTCTCCACGCGCGGCACCTGCGTTTGCTGCAGCATAACCTCGGAAAGCCAAATAATGTACGGGTCGCGCGTGCGGCGCCACGGAAGGTCGCGATAACGCAGGACCCCTTCCGAACGAATCATCGAACGAAAGGGGTCCTGAATCATGGCTATGCTCCTTATGCGGCGCTATTCCTCCCGGCAAGCGCACGCACAGGTGGCGTACTCGGGAAACGCATCGCGGTCGGCGAACTTGGAATCGACAGCCGGGAACTGGCGGTGAGCGACGATGTCGCCCAGCGAAACGGAATCGAGGTAGTCGCGCATCAGCGCTTGAGCTCCGGCCCACAGGGGATGATAACAGCACGTGCCCATGCGTGCACAGTCGCCATCGGGCGCGGTGCAATCGTTCATGACCATGGGGCCCTGAACGGCCTCAACGACCTGGCGGATGGTGACATCGTCGGGGCTGACCTTAAGACGCATGCCGCCATGGACGCCACGCAGGCTCTCCACAATACCGGCCTGAACCAAACCATGCTGAATCGAACGGGCAAACGAATACGGGACATTGACCTCTTCGGCGGCGGTGCGAACAGAAAGCAGACGCTCCGGGTCCTCGGCAAGCATCGCGAGCATGCGAAGGGCGTAATCAGTCTTCCTCGATATGTCCATTTTTCCCCTTTCAAGGAATAGGAACAGCTCGAACGAGCTCCGGAGCCGAGCTTACGTCGAGACGCCAATGACCGTATGGACGCCCATATAGCAAAACGGGTGCCCACTGAATGCCGTGTTTGAAGCCTCTTGCATCAAAAACGGCCCATAGTGCAATTTAGTATAACCTAACCCCCTGCTTCGTTGAACAGGTGTTGTGCAACAAACGCCTTGTTTGAACACAGGTCTCAAACGGAGCTTGTCCGGGAATTGGAAGGATTTGGTTTTGGGCAAAAGGGGCCGATGGGATCAAGGTCCTATCAAACGCAAAAAGCCACGTCCGAAGACGTGGCTTTAATTGCGTTGGCGGGAAGTACGGGGCTCGAACCCGCGACCTCCGACGTGACAGGCCGGCGCTCTAACCAAACTGAGCTAACTCCCCAGGCAGTCGTTCGCGTTTGTTTCCGCTCGCGTGCGCTGCGGGGATTAGTATACACAGAAGTCTGTCCGGCGCGCAACAACTTTTTTGAAAAAATTTTTGGGCCATCCGGGAGGGTCTCCGGGGCTGGGGGCGGGGGTTAAGTTTGCTGCTCTACAGTCCTGCGCAAGACGGAAAGCACATTAAGTGCTTTCCTTTGCGTGCGGAACTCGCGACAAACTTAACCCCCGCCCCCAGCCCCGGAGACCCTCCCTGCCGTCACTTTGTTCGAAGACTTTGTTGCTCGCCGCTTCGCGGCTCGGGATCCCCGTTCTCCTCGGCGGGGTTGGTCTGATGGATCTTGTTGAACCACCGCCTTTGGCTCAAAGAAAAACGGGAGATGCGATCTGCATCCCCCGTTTTTGTTGCACCTACTCTAGGTCAATTAATTTGGTGCTCAGGATCTTGCCGTCCTTGACGAGCATTCTGGCCATGGTGGGGCCTCGGCTGCCTCGGGGGTAGCTGGCGCTGCCGGGATTGAGGACCAGGCAGCGGCCTACTTGGGCTTCTTTGGTTACGTGGGTGTGGCCGTTGATGGCTACGTCTACGGATCCCACGGGCAGGTCTTCGCGGTAGTGGGCTACGGCAAATTTGAGGCCTTCGTAGGTGAAGATGGCCAGACGGTCTACATCCGGGCCGTAGTCGCGGTAGTAGTCGTTGTTTCCTAGGACCGCTCGCACGGGGGCGATGGTGCATAGATGCTCGTAATCCATCTCTGAGGTGAGGTCTCCGGCGTGGATGATCAGATCTGCGCCCTTGAGCTCGTCCAGAAGCGCGGGCGAAAGATAGCCGTGGGTGTCCGAGATGATGTCGATGCGCTTGGCGCTTGCACTGTTCATGGGATCCCTTCTGCAAAACCGATTCGACGTATATACAAAAAGCCCCACGGCTCCGCAGACAATTGGTCTACAGGGCTGCGGGGCCAGTTTGCTAGAGGCTCAGGGCCTTCTTGAGCGGTACAACGCGGCGGCGCGAGACCGGCACGCGTTCGTCGACGCCCGTAATGCCCAGTTGGATAGCGCCCGAGGGCACCGTCTCGACATCCGTGACGCACGCCAAGTTGACGATATAGCGGCGATGAACGCGAAAGAAGCCAAAGTCGCAAAGCTTGGCCTCGAACTGCGCCAGCGAAGTCGTCGATAGAAAACGATCATCGACGGTATAGATACAGGAGTAATCGTCCTTGGCCATGATGAAGCGAATGTCATCCACGGGGATGAGGACCTTACGGCCGCCCTTTTCCACCGGAATGCGCTCGATGGTGGCTTTGCTGTCCGTGACGGGCTTGGCGTGCTGCATGACCTTCTCGATCGCACGATCCAGGCGTGCCTCCTCGACCGGCTTCATTAGGTAATCGACGGCATCTACGTCGAACGCCTCGACGGCATGATCGCTATACGCGGTCACAAACACAATCGCCGGAGGATTCTTAAGCTTATGCAGTGCCTCGGCAAGCTGCAGACCAGAAGCACCGGGCATCGAGATATCGAGAAATACGACATCGACGCGGCTTTCCATCAACATCTCAATGGCGGAGCGGACGCTCGACGCCTCAGTGATCGTGCCGATCTTGCCCGTCTGCTCGAGCAAGAAGCGAAGTTCCG
The DNA here is from genome assembly GCA_902475785.1 of uncultured Collinsella sp. GTDB lineage: Bacteria > Actinomycetota > Coriobacteriia > Coriobacteriales > Coriobacteriaceae > Collinsella. Next base: position 29,288 of record CABSAN010000007.1, on the reverse strand, counting down.
AACGGGCCGGGGCCTCGTCATCCACAATCATCGCACGCAGCATAGGGATTAAACCTTTCGTCAGCAAACTACGCTGGGCATCCGCCGCTTGGCGTTGAGCCCATAGCCTTTTATTTTACTCTTGAATATCAAAGATGCTCTCTGACAAATCAAGATGCAGGAGCACTTTGGTGCCCTTGCCCGGCGCCGATTCGACGCGCGTATAAGAGTGCGGTCCATAAAAGCGATGGATGCGCTCAGAAATATTGTGCATGGCCACGCCGGCACCGCCGCCTTGCGGGGAACTGGCATCGGGGCGGGCGGAGCGCTCATCAAACAGCCTGGCGGCGGTGCCCTCGTCCATGCCCACGCCGTTGTCAGCCACGGCAATCAAGATTGCGTCGTCGCCGTCTTGATGGACGGTCACATCGATCCGCAGGGCGTCGTCATCGCCCATGCCATGCCGTACGGCGTTCTCGACAATGGGCTGGATTACAAAGGCCGGGACCAACGTGTCCTCGACATCCTCGGAGACATCGAAAGTCGCCAGTACGCGGTCCTCGCCAAAGCGCGCCTTCTCAAACGTCAGGTAGCGCTTGGTCTGGGCAACCTCGCGCGAGACCGGGATAAGCGACCCTGAGTTGTCGAGCGTGGCGCGATAGAACGAGGAGAACTCGCGCAGCAGCTCGCGGGCGCGCAGCGGGTCGGTACGCGTAAACGACGCGATGGTGTTGAGCGTGTTAAACAGAAAGTGCGGATTGATCTGCGCTTGCAGGGCACGAACCTCGGCACGGGCCGTCAGTTCCTTTTGCACCTCGAGCTCGTGGATGGCGAGCTGCGTGGACAGGATCTCGGCAAAGCCCGAGGCGAGCGCATACTGGGTACGATCGACGGCGCGCGGGGTCTTGTAGTAGAACTTGAGCGTGCCGACGGTGCGGTCGCCCACCTTGATGGGCGCGATGATGCCGGCGGGAACCTGGTTGTGCGAGCCATCCGAACCCACCACGTCCACCACGCGGTTGAACGACTGCACGATGCCGTGCTCAATAACGTAGCGCGTGGCAAGCGTGTGGATGGGCGAATCGGGCAGCAGCTTTTCCTCGAACTCGCCCGCGCAGGCCAGCACGTTGCCCTCATCGGTGATGGCAACGGTCATGGCACGCGTCTCGGGCAGGATACGCCGGCACACCAAAAGCGCTGATTCCTGTGTCAGGCCGCCCTTAATGTCCTCGAGCATGGCCGAGGCAACCGAAAGCGTCTCCTCGGTGTACTGGGAGCGTACCGAATCGGGATTGAGCGTCAAATAGATAAAGATGCACAGGAAGATGCACAGTAACGCACAGGCGACCACCGTGGCAATCGGCTCAATGCCAGTCGCCAGGGCAAAGATAAAGTACGCCAACACGCAAACGGCGCAGACAACGGCGATGATGCGAAAGATTGAAATTGAATTATCGCGCTGGGCGCGGCGGTCGATCATTCAGCCCCCTCCAGGATGCTAATCAGTTGTGCGTCGCGCCAAAGTTCGTCCATGATCTTGGGCCAGAAACTCTGAAAGCGCAGGTAGCTTGCGGCGTTTTGGCGGGCATAGGCCTTAGCCTCATCAATACCATGACGCCAGATGCGCAGATACCCCTCGTGCTCGCGGGTAAACATGCTGCGGACCATGGCAGTCTTGCGCACGCGGTCGTCGAGCTCGCGCGAGATCCACGGACCCGGATAGGGCATGAGTGATGCGGCCGTAACCGGAATGAGCTCCTTTTGGTGCGCAGCAAACGTCAGCTTGGCCCGCTCGTAGTACCAACGGTACACGTCCTGCATAAAGCGCGGCGAGCGCTTCTCGGACTCGGGCGGCAGGTGGCGCACGGTCCACTCGTTATCGAACCACACGTCATAGCCGAACATGCGCATGTTAAAGAGATAGTCCAGATCCTCGCCGCGGGTGATAAACGGGTCGAAGGCCACGCGCGTAAAGGCGCGGGCATGCAGGGCCACAAGGCCGCCGCACACGTAATTGGAGCGCGAGATGCGGGTGCCCGAGAGCGCCTTTTTCATCCAGCGATTGAACTCGATACGCTTGGTCCACCAGCGATGGCAAATGCCCGCTTTGTCCGTGGGAGCCAGCGGCGACCCGTCGCGATCGTAAAAGTATCCGCTCTTGACCAAAATCGGCAGGCCCTGACGTGTCTGTTGGCCCAGTGCATAGGTCGCACGCTTCATAAAGTCGGCATCGATGACGGTCTCGTCGTCATCCAAAAACACAACCGCGTCGTGCCCCAGCACCGCCGCGCAGGCAAGACCCATGTTGCGGATGGCGCCGTAGCCGCGCAGGCTCACGCACTCGCCCGAGCCTTTGGGCGCAATCTGTGCCACGCGGTCGGCAACACGCGAAGCCTGAGTATTGGTAACGATGGTGACCTTAAGCGTGGGATGCGCATTAACGATTTCGTGCACGCGACGGGATACGTCGGACGTGGCAGAAACCGGACAGACCACCAAGAGAATGATGCGCGGAATGTCGCGCACCTGTTCGAGCGAAGTCAGGCAGCGATCGAGTTCCGGGTTGGCGGCATTGAGCGACGTCGAGTGATCGTAGGTGCCGGGAGCGTTTGCTTGGGTATCATCGCCTGCCCAATATGTTGGGATCACAACCGTGGCGTTCATACCTTTACCCTCCTTGCAACACAAAAAACGGGGCGCCGCCAAACACAGGCGACGCCCCGCGACCTAGCTGGTTCCATCATACCCACTTGGGCTAAACATTGTTCGGAAGTCAGAATGATTTATGCAGCTACTTCCAAAAGAGTACTGCAGATAGGCACAAATGCTGTACTGAGCCCGGTTGCCTTACGCCGCCGCCTGAGCCATGCGGGACAGACGGACCAGCAGCACAAAGCCAACAACCAGCAGAACGCCAATAGAAAGGACGCCCAGCGACGGGTTGCCGGTCAGGGAGGTGACGACCGACACCAGGAAGGTGCCCATAACGCTTGCGTAACGGCCAAAGATATCGAAGAAGCCGTAGTACTCGTTGGACTTTTCTTTGGGGATGATGCGGCCAAAATAGCTGCGGCTGAGCGCCTGCACGCCACCCTGGAACAAGCCGACCAAAATAGCGAGCACCCAAAACTCAAAGGCGGTCTTCAAGAAAAACGCGGCAAAGAGCACGATGCCCATATAGGCGGCGACGGCCACCAAGATCATATTGAGTGTGCCCACGCGACCGGCGAGCTTGCCGTAGATGATGGCGGACGGGAAGGCCACAAACTGCGTAACGAGCAGAGCCAGCACCAGTTGGGTCGAGTCGATGCCCAGAGCCGATCCGTAGCTTGTTGCCATGGAAATGACCGTGTGCACACCGTCGATGTAGAAGAAGAACGCGATCATGTAGACCAGCACGGTCTTGTTGTGGGCGATCTCGCGCATGGTGTGTCCGACCTCGGAGAACACGCCGCCCACGATGTGGCCGATGGTGTCCTGGGGACCGCGCTCGCGACCGTACTTTTGCTTATAGGTGCGAATGAGCGGCAGGGTAAAGATGAGCCACCAAGCGCCGGTGATGACAAACGACAGACGCGTTGCCAGCATGGTGGGGACGCCAAGAGCGGGGCCACCCATGATAAGCGCCAGGCAGATGATGAACGGCACGGTGGAACCGATGTAGCCCCAGGCATAGCCCGAGCTGGACACGGCGTCCATGCGCTCGTCGGTGGTAATGTCGGGCAGCATGGCGTCGTAGAACGTCATAGAGGAGTTAAGGCCGATAGTGCACAGCACGTACACGGTCAAAAATGCCATGGCGGACATGGGGATAGCCTGCGCCAGGCAAAGAACCAGGCCCGTGAGGAAGAAGCCCAAGAAGAACTTGATCTTGTTGCCGGCATAATCGGCAAGCGCGCCCAGAATGGGCATGAGCATGGCAATGACCAACGAGGCGATCGTCTGCGCGTTGCCCCAAGCGACCACCAGGTCTGCCGAAGAAGCACCGGTATTGATGGCGTTAAAGTAGATGGGCACCACCGAGGTATTGAGCAGCACGAGGGCCGAGTTGCCCACATCGTACATAACCCAGTTACGCTCGAGCTTGGTGTATTTCATGGACAGGGCCCCTTCGTATTCGCCCGATATGCAGTTAGTTCATCGTACCCCAATTGTCCAGAAGCGCCGGTAAGGATTCGGCAAAGGGACAGGAGCGGTCATACGGACACGCGGGGCGAAACGCCATCCCATCAACGCAGTTGCGGTGAAATAGTTCCCGCTTAGCCCTCCGGGGGCTTCATTCAGGAACTATTCCACCGCAACTTATTGGAGAGTATGGGCGAGGCAGCTTGCTACTCCTCGCGGTCGAACTCTTCGTCGGCGCCGAGCACGCGACCGCTGTAATTGACGTGGTTGGTCACGGCTTCCATATCGCCGGTCTCGATAAAGCGGGCGACGGTGAGCTCGTAATCGAGCAGTGCGCGGTCAAAGACCTCGGGGAAGCTCTCGGTCGAGACTTCATCGGTAAAGGGGCTCTTCCATGCCAAGTGGCCCAGATTTCCGGTACGCTCGGGCAGCTCGGTCGTCACGCGGTGCGCAAGGCCGTCGAGCAGCGAATAATCGTGCACCAAGCCCTCGAGCAGGGCAATCGCGCGCGTCTTGGCCGAACCGGCGGGTTCGATAGTGCGGTAGAGCAGCTGCATGTCGGCTACGGCGCCGCCGTACTCTCCCGCCGGGATATCGATGCCGTACACGCGTCCGGCAACATAGCTCATCAGCACACCGGCAACGCGATTGATGCGGTCGGTAGTGACGATCTCGCCCGCCGGCGGATAATCCTCGACCGTAGCCCCATCGCGCTTGAGCTGCAGCATCAGCACGTCCAGGTCGCTTTCGAGCACGGCATGAACTTGACTGCCCGAAGCCTCGAGCTCGGGATCGGACTCGACAATGCCAAACTGCTGCTCGTAGACAAAGGGGTGGGCATTGCGATCGAGCACATAGTGCGACAGCAGGCCCAGCGCAAAGGCGCGACCCAGATTGGCATCGCGCGGCTGCAGGTGCGACACGCCGTCGCGCAGGCACGAGAACTGGCGCGACATGCGCGAGCGATGCATGACCTGAGCAAGCGACATACAGTCGGAAATGCGCGGCGTGAGCATGTGAAAGAAGAATGGGTCGGGACCTTGGTTTCCCAGGATAAAGGCGATGCGCTCCTCGTCGGACGTGATAACGCCCTGCGGAAGACGGTCGATGCTTTCCTCGCCAAACAGATGATGCGTAATGAGCGCGGGCATAATAATCCTTTCGATTTCATTCGATGCAATCCATTATGCCCACCGCACAGTCATGCCAAACCTGTAACGGCAAACGATGGCGCACCGACCCTTACGCAAGCCCCAAGTGCGATTTGACCTCGGCAGCGCGACGGCGGGACACGGGCACCGTCGAGGTTACGCGATCGAGCCTGAGCTCCATCAGGCCCGTGGAGCCGATCTCGACATTATGTACGTCTTCTAAATTAACCAGATAGCTGCGGTGGACGCGGATAAAGCCCTCGGAGGCCAGGCGACGCTCGAGCGAGGAAATCGACTCATTGATCAGGTACGTCCCCTCGGCGCAGACGGCGTTGCAAAAATCGGCGCGCGCCTCAAAGTAGCAGACATCCGCCACGGGAATGAACACCTTTTTGCCCCCGCGGTCCACCGTCAGACGCAAAGGCTGGCGCGGAGCATGGACGACACGGCGAGCGCCCAGGGCAGTCTCGATCTTGTCAAGCGCCTTTGACAAGCGGGCATCCTCGACCGGCTTGACGATGTAATCGACAGCATCGAGGTTATAGGCATCGGCCGCATACTCGGCAAATGCCGTCACAAACACCACGACCGGCGGCGTCTTTAGGTTCTGCAACGTCTCGGCAAGCTCAATTCCCGAGCGACCGGGCATGGTAATGTCTAAAAACAGCACGTCGGGCTTGTTCGACAGAATCGACTCCACGGCTTCGGTGACATTGCCCGCCTCGGCAATCTGACCCACACGCGTATCCTTTTCCAACAGATAGCGTAGCTCAGCCCTAATGGGAGGCTCGTCATCAACCACCAGGATGTTCCAGCCTTCGGACATATGCGTTTCCCCTCTTTTTCTCTCAATCCAACCGCGTGCTACACCGTTAGCGGCGCCGGCTCATGCGGCTCGCCGTTCAACTCAACGATGACCTGCGTCCCCACGCCCTCCTGGGACTTCACGCGCATGCCAGAATCTTCTCCGTAAAAGAAATGGATGCGCTGAAGCACGTTGAAGAGCGCCAGGCCGCAACCTCGCTTGACGGAGCCGTCGGCGGTAATGCTCTCGGGCTCCTCTCGGCGATGCTGCTCAAACAGATGCGCGCAGACTTCTTCGCTCATCCCGATGCCGTCATCTTCGACGATGATCTCCAAGCCGTCATCGGTCTCAAAAGCCCTAACACGAATAGAAAGCGGCTCGATCTCGCGCTGCGCATGCTTGATGCAGTTTTCGAGCAGCGGCTGCAAGATAAACGGCGGTACCAGGCTGTCGCGCACCTCAAAGTCGATGTCGACCGAAACGCGCAGACGGCCGTCGCCATACCGGGCCTGCATAAGATTGATATAACGAGTGCCCTGTTCCACCTCGTGCTCGAGCGTGGTGAGCGTATCGGAATCAGAAAGCGTCTGACGATAGTAGTTGGAAAAGTCGATCAGCAGCGATCGCGCCTTGTCGGGCTCGGTTCGAACGAGCGACACGATCGTGCTAATGGTATTGAATAGAAAATGCGGGTCGACCTGCGATTGCAAGGCGCGCAGCTCCACGCGGGCCGTAAGCTCGTCCTGGCGCTCGAGCTCAAAGCTGGCGAGCTGCGTGGAAATGAGATCGGCAAAGCCCGAGGCAAGGGCCGTCTGGCGCATATCGATGCTGCTCAGGCGGGGATAGTACAGCTCGAGCGTACCCACGCAATGTCCGCGCACGGTAAGCGGCGCGACAATGCCGGCGCGCAGGCGGGGAAAATAGCCGCCCGTCTCATGGGATGTGTCACGCGAAAACACGCTCTGCTCGCCCGTCTCAATCACACTGAGCGTAGTCTTGAGCACGACCGGGGTGCCGGCAGGGCACTTTGCCGAGTCCTCGCCCCAGCTTGCCAACACCTGTTTGCCATCGGTAAAGCAGATGGCAGAGGCGATGGTCTCGGACAGGATGATTTTAGAGGCGCCCAGGGCCGCTTCGGGCGTAAGGCCGCGCGACGTGTAGGCGAATATTTTTGATGCGATGGCAAGCGTACGGTCGGTTGCGCTCGATGTGAGGTCGTCGGGGACCACAAAGACATACGAGAAAAAGAAGCACAGCATGACCAGGCCGGCAATAACGACAACGCCCGGAACGGGATTGGGGTTATCGGTTAAATCCCAGATAAGCAGCAGGATAAGCGCCGGAACGACAACACCAAGCAGGATGGCCTGGACCACATGCTGGGCCGTACGAAAGACCTTGGTAGAGTTGTAGCTCTTGCCCAGAATCAGCCTGTTTAAATCCACCGTCATCCCCTTTTGTCCGTAGCACCCATAGCAATAAAGAGGGCCGCAAGCGACCCTCTCCATTGCATTATGCAATCAAAAACTGTGTTTTACATCCAGTCATCGACAAACGGTATCTTAGGCGCTGTATTTGTTGGCCTCGCCAAAGGTGCCAGCCTCGACGATCCAGCCGTCCTTCATGATGACATCCATGTTGTCGGTGTTGAGCACGTGGATATCGGCAGCGACGTCACCGTTGACGACCAGCAGGTCGGCGCACTTGCCGGCCTCGATAGAACCGGTCTCGTCCTCGATGTGGCACATCTTGGCACCGTTGAGGGTGGCGCAGGTGATGGTCTCGACCGGGGTGAAGCCGATCTTGTCGACGAACTCGTACATCTCCTCGATGGAGCAGGTGCCGTACGGGGTGACGAAGGAGAAGGAGTCGGAGCCGATCGTCATGACGACGCCGCGCTTCTTGGCCTCGCGCAGGCAGTCGTAGTTGCGCTGCAGCTCCTTCTCGACCAGGGTGCCCTCGTACTTGTCGTGCAGCTCGGGGACGTAGACGGGCGGATAGGTGGCGTACCAGGTGGGCAGGAAGGCGATCGTCGGGGTGAAGAAGGTGCCCTGCTCGGCCATGAGGTCCATGGTGCGCTCATCGATATCGAAACCGTGAATCAGTTGCTCGCAGCCAAAGCGAACGGAATCATAGGCAGCGGCGTGGTTGTTGTAGCAGTGGCTCCACACGGGGATGCCGACCATCTTTGCCTCTTCGACCACGGCCTGGATCTCCTCGGAGCAATAGTGCTGGTCGCGACCGGAGTCCCAGCGCCAGATGCCGCCACCGGTAGCCCAGATCTTGATGGCATCGGGGTTCTCGCGCAGGCGACGACGGACGGCCTTGCGCAGATCCCAAGGACCGTCGACCTGGTCACCCCAGGGATGGGATTCCTTGTTGAGCTCCTGGGTGCAGTGGTGGGAGTCACCGTGGCCGGCAACGCGGCAGAAGCCGAGGCCGGTGGCCAGAACGCGCGGGCCCTTAAAGACGCCCTTGTCGATGCAGTCACGGATCTGGATACCAAAGCGGCCGATCTCGCAGACGGTGGTGAGGCCGTGGGTGAGGCAGTCGTAGGCCTGCTTGACGGCGACGGCCTGCTTCTCGAGGAGCGGCTGCATGACCCAATCGGTGTCATCGTCGGTCAGGTTGCCCGAGAAGTGCAGGTGAGTGTCGATCAGGCCGGGAAGGACGGTCTTGCCGGCGGCGTCGATGACCTCAACGCCCTCGGGAAGGTCCTGCATAGTGCCGGCGTACTCGATCTTGCCGTTGTCGTCGACGAGAACGAGGGAGTTCTCGATCGGCTCAGCACCGGTACCGTCGATGAGCTTGCCGCCAACGATTGCATACTTAGTGGACATGGTTCCTCCTTATGGATCCATATATGTGGGTGAGGCCGTGTTGGGTCGCGGCCTCACAAAGCTACCCAAGTGGTGCCGGGTTCGGTGCGCGGAAGAGAGGGCCCCGCGCACCTGGTCCGCCCCGGTTAGGCGTTACTTTTTGCGGGAATTGGTGAAAGCCATGAGGGCCAGGCCAATAGCCAACCAGCCGATCACGATGCTCCACTCCACCATGTTGAGGGAGGCGGGAGAGAACGGGATCACGAGCAGGCCGATGATGATGGCGCAGGCAGCGATAGCGAGGCCGATGCCAAACTTGCCGCCGGGCACCTCGTAGGGACGAGGCAGGTCGGGCTCGGTGAAGCGCATGCGCAGGCAGGCGAGGGCGACCATACCGCAGGAGAAGATGAAGGCGAGAGCCGACACGTTGGTCAGAGGAATGAGCATGTTCTTGCCCAGGAACGGACCGATGACGGTGATGACGCCCAGAACGACGCAGGCGAGCTTGGGAGCGCCGGACTTGGGGTCGACCTCGGCGAACTTCTCGGGCAGCTGGCCCTTGCGGCCCATGGCGAGCATGATGCGGCTCGTGGCGCCGTAGAAAGAGTTCATCGGGCCCATGGGTCCAAGCGTGGCGATGACGAGCATGGCCAGGTACAGGAGCATGTTGATGCCCTTGAGGCAGGCAAGCGCGGGAACCGGGCTCTTAACAAACTCATGCCAGTCGAGGATGGTGCCGAACGAGTAGATGCAGACCATGTAGAAGCCGCCGGCGGCCAGCAGGGCCAGGGAGATGATCTTGCCGAACTTGTTCCAGTTGAGACCCTCGGCTGCTTCCTCAGCCTGCTGAGGAATGGTGTCGAAACCGGCGTAGAAAAACGGGGTCAGAACCAGGACCGACACGATGCCGGCGAACAGGCTGGTGCTCTCGGTAGCGGCCTTGCCGCCGCCAGCACCGGCGACCTGGGAGAACACGGGCATGGCGTTGTCCGGCGAGCCGGTGAACAGCGAGACGCCCATGGCGAGCAGCATGCCGCAGAGCAGGGCCTTGGTCAGGAAGGCCTGGAGCTTGGCGGCCGAGCTGGCACCGCGGAAGTTGAGGAAGATGACGTAGACTGCAAAGCCGAGCGCGATCAGCGTCGGGAACAGGTAAACGTCGGCGCCCAGGATGGTGTAGAGCTTGACGGCGCGCAGCCACTCAAGACCGGGCAGGCTGCCGAACATCTCGGACACGAGGGTCGAAATGGCGATGGCCTCCCACGGGCACAGGATGCCGTTGCCCAGAGCCAAAAGCCATCCGGTGATGTAGCTCAGCGTACGGCCAAAGCTACGATCGACATACTCGACGATGCCGCCCGAGATGGGAATAGCAGCCGTGAGCTCACCGAAAACAGCTCCGACGGGCACGAGGAAGATTGCACCCAAGAGGAATGCGATCATAGCGGGAACGGGACCGCCGCCCACGACCATCCAGTCGCCGACCTGCAGAACCCAACCGGTGCCGATGATGGCACCGAAACCGATGGTGAAGAAGTTCCAGAGCGAAAGCGTTTTCTTCATACCGCCGTTATCCTCGACTGCAACTTCTGCGTTCTTGTCCGCCATTGTTCCCCTCCTTTCCTTTTTGACGCCCCTTGACGTCACCCCTTGCGCGGTCTGTTTTGCCGCGCTCTTTTATTTCGTGGCTTTAAGATACGGCCTTGGCGCAGCAGCTCCGCTTGTAGCTCGACCGAAGGCAGAACTGCAAAACGAGCGGCGCCGTTTTTGGGACGAACGGCACGGTTTGCCGCTCATTGCTGCCGCCCGCCCGACGGGCGTACGTTCATCGGACGCATAGAGAGATGTTTTTGAGGCCGTGTGTTTTGCGCCTTTCGTACCGTTTACCGAGCTTTTGACGCGCAGACCCATTTGTTGCACATCTTTTTTGTAGGATAGACAGGTTATACATGAGACAAGGCGGTACGAATGGCATACGGATACAACGACGGTGATCAACGGCGACAAAGCGTTCGCCTTGCTGGCCGTACCACGCCGACGCCCAGAAGTGCCACGAGCAGCAATCCACAACGCACTCAAGAACAACCCAGGCCTTCGTCTCGGCAGCAGGCAAGCAGAACGCGGCAGAGTGGCCGTCCGAGCACGGGCACAAGCGCGCAGCAAGATAGCCGCTTGGGCGCGCGCGCTCGACAGCGTCAGGCCGAGGTTCCGCAGCTGCGCCGAAACGGCGTACGTCAGCCCGGCATCCATATCAACCGCTTCTTTTCGCATCCCCAAGGCGGACGCGACGGCAAGCCTTACCGCTCGACACCGCACGTGAATGCTCCCGCCCTGCCGGCTCGTCGACTTCGCCTCGCACTGTGCTCTATCCTCACCTGTCTGGTCTTTGTGCTTATGAGCTCCTGTATGTCCCACGGCTCGGCCGGTCTCGAGCCCACCGCCGAGGACAAGCTGCTCAAGGCCCCCGTCGCGCCCGGTTATTCTTTCGCCTTTTCGACCCCGCGCTCGCAATGGCAAGCCGGCACGATGCCCCATATCTATCAGATCGACCCCGCGTGGTCGGAGCTGCCTTACGCCGGCGGCACCATCCGCCAAAATGCCTGCGGGCCTACGTGCCTCACCATGGTCTATATCTTTAAGACGGGACGCACCGATATGACCCCCGTCGATATGTGCGCGCTTTCCGAGGCGGGCAATTACGCCCCCACCGGTGCAACCGAATGGTCGTTTATGACGAGCGGCGCGTGGCAGTTGGGACTTAACGGAACGGAGCTCCATAACGATCGCGACTCTATGACTCAGGCGCTGCGTTCGGGAGCGCCCGTCATCGCCGCCGTTCGGCCGGGCACCTTTACCAACGTGGGCCACTACATTGTGCTTTACGGTATTGACGACACCGACCAGATTGGCGTCTACGACCCCAACTCGGCCAGCCGCAGCGCCCGCCGCTGGGGCTGCGTAGAGGTCCTTAACGAAGTCGAAGCCATGTGGGCCTACTACTAGTCATTGGGGACTCATTGGGGACAGACTTAAATGAGTGGTCGTCGGGGACAGTCTTACGGACGCCGGCCGAGAGCAGACGAAAAGGGCCATCCCGAACTGCTTGGAACTGCCAGCACGGAAAGCGCATCCTGCTTTGGGGCCCAATAGCGGGGTGCGCTTTCCGTTAGCGGCCCGTTTGGGAAACTAGGGACCGCTTTTCGACAATAATCCGGGATGCATTTTCCGATTGAGGGCCTCAAGGGAAACCGCACCCCATGTTGGACGCTCATTCTGGGATGTGCTTTCCGCAGTTGATCGATGCGGCCTTTAAGGACTGTCCCAAGCTGCCGGCAGGAAAGGAACGTCCCCAAGTGCCGGGTTTCCGCAGCCTGCAATGCTCCTCATGAACAGCCGCCTCAATAACAAAAGCCCCCGCGGCCGAAGCGGACCGCGGGGGCAACAGACCTGCAAGAGTTAACTCAAGTCCTCGCCATTTGATGCAATGACCTTTTGGTACCAGCAGAAGCTGTCCTTTCGGTAGCGATCGAACGTGCCTTTGCCCATATCATCGGCATCGACATAAACAAAGCCATAGCGCTTCTTCATCTGCCCCGTCGAGGCCGACACCAAATCGATACAGCCCCACGGCGTGTATCCCATCAGGTCAACACCGTCCTCGACAATTGCATCGCGCAGCGCAAGAATATGCCTTCGCAGGTAATCAATATGATACGCATCGTGGACTTTGCCGTCTTCCAGCGCATCGAGTCCGCCCACACCGTTCTCGGCGATAAAGAGCGGAAGATGGTAACGATCGTGGTAGCCGGCAAGCGTCACGCGCAAACCCAGCGCATCGATCTGCCACTTCCAGGCAGTCTCTTTATCCTTGAGGTACGGATTGCGCAACGTCGGGAACACGTTGCCCTCCGCCTTCTCGGCGATCACCTGATCATCGGCGCACACCAAGCGCGAGCAATAGTACGAGAACGAGATGAAGTCGACCGTATGCTCTGCCAGATACTCCGTATCGCCCGGCTCAAAGGGCACGTGAACACCCTCTTTCTCGAGTGCACGCAGCTTCCAAGCAGGATAGGCGCCCGCAGCCATCACGTCTGTGTAGAAGTAGCGGCCGCGGTCCTCCTCATACGCAAGCCATACGTCCTCGGGCGCACAACGGTACGGATAGGTCGCACCGGCAGCGACCATGCAACCCACCTTGTTTGCGGGATCGATCTTGTGCAGAATCTCGACAGCGCGAGCGCTCGCCATAAACATATGGTGCGAGAACGCCGCAGTCACGGCTGCACGGTCACGCTCATCCTCGAGCGTGACACCCGCGTTGAGATAGGACAGCGCCACGCTGTTGATCTCGTTGAACGTAAGCCAATAACGCACGAGGCCCTGGTACGCGCGTCCGACGGTCTCGACGTAGTGCGCATACCGCTCGATCATCTCTCGGCTTTGCCAGCCACCATAGCGCTCGACCAGAGCCAACGGATAGTCGTAGTGCGACAGCGTCACAAGCGGCTCGATTCCATGCTCGCGCAGCGCCTCGAATACCTGACGGTAAAACTCCAAGCCCTCGCCGTTGGGCTCGGCCTCCATCCCTGTGGGAAAAATACGGCTCCAGCAAATTGAAAGACGCAGGCACTTAAAGCCCATCTCGGCAAAAAGCTCGACATCCTCGTGCCAATGATGGAAGAAGTCGTTGCCCCAGCGGCATGGATACAGCCTGTCCGGATCGTCCACGGGCTTTTGCCTGCCAAACATTACATCCCAGCGGTCGGAACCCTGTGGGATCAGGTCGGAGTGCGACATGCCGCGGCCGCCCTCGTTCCAGCCCCCTTCGGCCTGGTTGGCGGCGAGGGCACCACCCCACAAAAAGCCCTCGGGCATACCGGCGGCAGACGTTCTGTCAAAGTAACTCATGCTACTCAGCATCCTCGGCAGAAGCTGCCGCGGCGTTCTCCTGCTCCTGAGCCAGGAGCTGGTTATCGTACACCTTAAAGAACGGGTACCAGACCACAGCCATGACCACGATCAAAACGATCGTAAACACCCAGATGCGCGGGTCGAGGCACTGGACAAAGCCCTGAACGAAGATGGGGAACGTGCCGCTCACCAAGATGTAGAAGTTAGAGACAAGACCCAGTGAGACCGCACCCCAATACAGCAGGGCCGAGATCATGCCGCCCAGCACAAACGGAATCATGAGGATCGGGTTGAAGATGATGGGCGCGCCGAAGATCGCGGGCTCGGAGATACGGAAGAAGCTCGGCACGATCGATGCCCTGCCAAATGCCTTGAGCTGCTGCGACTTTGCCCTAAACGCGCAGAGCGCCACAAAAGAGAACGTATTACCCGTGCCGCCGATGAGGTTGATGGCCAACGACATGAGCACCGGGTGGAACTCAAGCGGCTGCCCGGCAGCATAGAGCGAGGCGTTGGCGGCAAAGGCGGCAAGCGAGACCGGGGCGGTGATGGGCATTACGATCATGTTGCCGTGGACGCCAAAGCACCAAAACAGCAGCGTCATGAAGCAGATAAGCAGTGCGCCGGGCACAGAGTCAACTGCGACGGAAAGCGGGGCAGCGAGCAGCTTCTCGATAACCGAGGGGATGGACAGCGCGGGATCGATCATCTGGATCAGCAGGTTGCCGCCAAAGAAGATGAGGATGTTGGCGAGCATAGGTACGATGGCGCCAAAGGTTTCGGACAAAAACGGCGGCACGCCATCGGGCATCTTGATGGTGATGCCCTTGGTCTGGCAGAAGCGCGTGACCTCGACGGAGACCAAGGCAACGATGATGGCGGTAAACAGGCCCTGCGCACCCAGATAGGTGCAGGGGACCGCCTGGAGCACGGACTCGTCAGCAAGCTGGTAGTAGGACGACGGCGCCGCGGCGATCAGGAACATCACCAGCGAGGTCATGCCGGCGTTAAGCTTGGGCATCTTGTAGGTGCCCGCCAGGTTATATGCGATTGCGAACGTCACGATCACCGACAGTATGCCCATCGTCATATTGAAGGGGATGAGCAGCGTGAGCTTATTGGCCGTCGCAAAATCGAGCCAAGGGCCAAAGACGGACCAGAACCCGCCCTGCGCCACCAGGTCGGCCGTGACCGGCGGGTTGGCGAGGATCATAAAGACGGCAGATACCAAGATGAAGCTGATCGCGCTCATAAAGCCCTTTTGCATGGAGGCAAAGTGGCGCTCGGTGCCGCAGAAATTGGCGATAGGGGTCAGTTTTTCCTGAAGCAGGGTCATGAACTTCTCCATGGTCGCCTCCTAACCCAACAGCGACTGGGCGAGTGCCAGCACGTTGGCGGCGTTGCCCATGCCGTAGTCCTGTGCGGGGATGACCGCGGTCGGCTTACCGCTCCCCTGCTTGACGGTGTTGAGCTGGTAGGACACCTGCGGCCCCAAGAGCAGCACGTCATAATTGGCGCACGTCTCCTGATACTCGCCGATACCCACCGCATCGATATCGAGCTCGATGCCGTTTTGCTCCGCATATTTCTCGAGTTTCTTCATCAGAATGCTTGTAGACAGACCAGCTGCGCAAACAAGAAGGATCTTCATAAGGGATTCCCTTCGCATTGATTGGTTGGATAGTCACCGCACGCCGCTAGGCGTTCTTGGTTGCAGTGCACTCATACAGGCAGATCAGCTCCTGCACGAGCTCCTGAGCAAGCATGGAGCACATGAGGTGGTCCTGAGCATGGACCAGCAACACATCCACCGACAGATGCTCGCCCGCTGCCTCAGTCGAAAGCAGCTGCGTTTGGATGTGGTGAGCCTTGATTCCCGCATCCTTTGACTGCTTCATGAGTTTGGCGGCGGCGTCAAAATCCCCCGCTTTTGCCTTTTCAAGGGCTTCGAAGGCAAGGCTGCGTGCCTCTCCCGCCGCAGCGACCAGCTGAAACGAAACCATCTCGGTTCCCTGATCGTCCATAACGGTCTCCTCTCCCGTGATGTTTGGTTTGTACTTGAATATTCGAAACGCCTATCTCCCGCCCGCAATCCTCGAGGTTTATTGCAGGTAGACAGACAGGGTTATCGACAAAAGAAGTCTTAAGCCGTATGCGCTTGCACAAGCGCCATCAGCTCATGCCAGGACCGGCGCTCGCGTAGGCGCTCGACCCCCTGGCGGTCCATAAAGATCTCGGCGAGCAGTGAGCTCAAGATCCGCGCCTCATCGCCGCCCGACCGGGCAAACGACACCATAAAGACGATATCGACCTCATGGCCGTATTCGTCCCAAAGAATGGGATGTTCGAGCAGGCCCACGGTAACAAAGGCCTCGGCGCTCAAGGGATGCATCCCATGGGGCATGGCTACCCCATTGCCAAACGAGGTGGCACTCGCGCTCTCGCGCTCGGCGACCTCTTGGGCAAACTGGGCATCGACACGGCCGCTCTCGACGGCGCGCTCGGAGAGATATCGGAGAACGGCCTGCTTCGACGACGCCTCAACGCGGTTGAAGAACAGGGCACGGCTAAAGAAAGAGCTTACGGAGTCCGATTGCGCAGTGTCGTCGCTCAGCACCTTGCGGATAGCGTTGACATCGCTCGTCTCCAAGAAGAAATCGGCCTCGCGGACGGGCACGGGCAACTTGACGTTGAGCGGCACCGTTGTGAACACGTAGTCGATGTGCGAAAAATCGAACGTTCCCACGCGGGCGACATCGCATGTCTCAATCGAATCGATATACATGCCAAACTGCTTGCGGTACTGGTGCTCGAGCATACGGGCGCTTCCCGCTCCCGAGGCGCACACGATCAGGATGCGCTTGCGACGCGGCTGGTCGGCTTGCTGCTCGAGGGCCAGGGCAAATGCCATGGCGATGTAGCCGAGCTCTTCATCAGAGGGCTGGCTGCCAAAATGACGCTCGAGTACCTGCGAGGTGCCAGCTGCCATCGAATAGGCCAACGGAAACCTCGTCTTGATATCGGGCAGCATGGGGTTATCCATATGCATGTGATATTCAAGGCGATAGCCCAGAGGGCCGATATGCCGAGCAAGGTTCATGCGAAGTTCAAGATCGCCGCTAAAGTCAAACCTAAACTCATCGTTGACCGCACGTACCATCTCGGAAGCAATCTCCCACATCTCGTCCGAGATAACGGCAGAGCCCTTCTCGGGCACGCCCGTGCCCCTGCCGAGCAAATGGATTGCGATAAAGGCAACCTCTTCTCGGGGCATGCTCACGCCCAGGGCATCCTTGATGTTTGCGGCAATCTGGAAAGCCGCGGCGTATTCGCGCGTTCCCTCCAGTTTTTGAACGTCCGATTCTGCAGCTGGGACATAGCAGCCCTGCTCGATGCGGCCAAGAGCAATGTAAAGATGCATGATGAGATTGCGGGATGCCAGCGAGCTCACCGTGACGGGCGAGGCCGTCAGGGCATCGTCCACACATGCGGCGATGGCCCGCAGGCGCTCGGCGAGCTTTGCATCGTCGGTGTCGGGCAACACGGGCCTCACCAGCGAGGCCAGGCACAGGCGCCGTTGTGACTCCCCGCCCGCAACGCGGATTCCGTAGCGTGGGCGCTTTTCGAGCGTTAAGTCAAATTGGGCGAGTTTCTGCTCTACCAGACGCATGTCATTGGACAGAGTCCGCGCCGAAACGTAGAGTAAATCCGCATACTCCTCAATCGTCACCCACTGGGACCGCATGAGGAGGTCGTTAAGAAGGAAGGACACACGGCCATCGCGCGTATCAGGAATGCCCGGATGGGCCAGAGCCGCACCGTCTAGCAAGCGAGCAAGCTCATCTGCACGTGCAACATCGATACGATACTGCCCCTTGCTGCCAACGATGCGTGCAACCCCTGCAAGGCTGTCGTTTGCGCGATGGATATAGTTTCTCACGGCGCGCTCGCTTACCTCGAGACGCTTGGCAAGTACCGCGACAGCGACAGGCTGAGCGTCCTCGATCATATTTACAAGCTGCTTGACGCGAGCATCCATGTCCTCCTCCTTTCCCTGCGTCTAGTCTAACGCGGTAAAGAATGACACTCCACGTCGCGCTCGTTCCGCCAACTCGGAACAGGTTGCGGGGAGTCCAGCTGAGCTATGGAGAGCCTGGGGAGAGGGCCCGAAAGCAATGCGTCGGTGTGAGATGCGCTTTCCGCAGTCATTGGGGACAGATTTAAATTAGTAGTCATTGAGGACGTTCTTGTTTGACTAGTCGTTTAAGAACGTCCCCAATGACTACTCACCCATCGGGGACTAGGTGAATAGCAAAAGCCCCGCAGTCGGAGCGGACTGCGGGGCTCATGAAGAGAGGCTAGTTTGTGGGCGTCTTGCCTGGCGCCCACGAGAGAGGCAACAGAGTAGAGACTACTCGTGGATGCGGGTGCCGGAGAGGCCGGCCATGGTCTCGGCGGCCTTGTCCAGGGCGCCGATGATGCAGGTGCGGCCCTTGCGGGAACGGGCGAACTTGATGGCAGCACGGACCTTGGGCTCCATGGAACCCTTGCCGAACTGGCCCTCGTCGGCCAGGCGCTCGGCCTCGTCGGCGGTGATGTCCTCGAGCTCCTCCTGGTTGGGCTTGCCGAAGTTGATGGCGACGTGCTCGACGGCGGTCAGCAGGAACAGGACGTCGGCGTCGCAGTCCTCGGCCAGCAGCTCGCCGCCCAGGTCCTTGTCGATGACGGCGGGAACGCCCTTGTAGCAGCCCTTGTTCTCGTAGTCGCGGACGACGGGGATGCCGCCGCCACCGCAGGCGATGACGATGAACTCGTTGTCGAGCAGGTTGAGGATGGAATCAGCCTCGACGATCTTCTTGGGATCGGGGGAGGCGACGACGCGACGCCAGCCGCGGCCGGAATCCTCGACGAAGACCTTGGAGGGATCCTCGGCCATGAACTCCTTGGCCTGCTCCTCGGTGTAGAAGGGGCCGATCGGCTTGGTCGGGTTCTTGAACGCGGGATCGTCGGGGTCGCACTCGATCTGGGTGACGACGGAGGCGGCGTGCCAACGCTTATAGCGCTTGTGCATCTCGCGGCCGATGCCCTGCTGCAGGTGATAGCCAATGTAGCCCTGGGACATGGCGCCGCACTCGGGCAGCGGCATCTCAGGGGTGCCGATGGCGTCGTGGGCGGCGGCGAAGGCGTTCTGGATCATGCCGACCTGCGGGCCGTTGCCGTGGGTGATGATGATCTCGTTACCCTGCTCGATGAGGCCGAGGAGGGCGTGGGCGGTGTTGCTCACGGCCTCGATCTGCTCGACGGGGTTGTTGCCGAGGGCGTTGCCGCCAAGGGCGACGACAATACGATCGGGCTTACCAAGAGGCTTAGACATTGCTGGAATCCTTTCTGTAAAAGGCCTACAACCCATTAATAACCCGCGTCCGTGCGATACGCGAGTTTATTAAGGTTTATATTCTCTTTATCGCTCATTTTATTCATTTTGAAAATAGCGGAACGGTGAACGGTCGTTTTTATCCGCTCAGCGTACAGAACCCCAGCTCAGACATATCTACGCCATTTACGTGCAACTTTATTTAAATGCAGCGAGGATTATGTCGGATTATGCAAACTACATCTCTGCTAAACACAAAACGGACAGCGCAATATCTTACTCGCACTATACGAGATTCTATGCACTTGTAATACGAGTATGCACCCCTGCAAAAACATGGAGCTTTTCATCCAACATAAGGAATAACCAATCGTGCTTCGCCCTGCTGCAAACGTCTGTGAGCAAGCTGCGTTGTGCCCAAGCGTCCAAAAACTCTAAACAGAGATATTGCTTCGGCTCCCAAGGCGTGATACTTTAGCCGAGTACAGCACGGGCTGGGGCGACAGGCATCTGTCGTGAAGTTTGGGTTCGGCGACCCCGTAGCTGTCTTCTCCTTTATCCGCCAGCGAACCCCTTGAGCGACGGATTGAGGAGGTCCTTACTATGACAAAAATGCTCAAGATCACGCTGAATGGTGAGACGTTTCTCGCCGACATGCCCTGGGACAAAGCGCCCGAAGCATGCAGACTGTTCGAATCGTCCTGTCCGGTCGAGTCGCGCATCTTCTCGGCAAAGATCTGCGATGCCGAGGTGACCTATCCCGTATCGGGCCCCATCGCCAACTACGAGCACATCGAGAATCCTGTCTTTAACGAGCCAGCGGGTGCGGTGAGCTGGTACGGTGGCTGGTCTTCGATCTGCATCTTCTTTGATATTTGCGAGCCCTTTGGTACCTGCAACATGTTTGCCTGCATCTGCGAGGCCGACCGCGAGCGCTTTGCCACCGCCTGCCGCAACATTTGGGACAATCAGGGCATGTACATCAAAAACGAAGTCGTCGAGATCGAAGCGGAGGCCTAAAGATGATGAATATCGACACCCTGCTTGCACTCGACCTTGCAGATTACGCCACTTCGCTTGAATCCCTTGCCGACCAAATGATGCTCGAGGAGCCGCGCGATATCGACTATATGCGTCGCCGCAAGCTCGACACCGGCCGCGAGTTCGCAGTATGGAACTTTACCGTCGGGTACTGCATGAACGCCGCCGACGCCCTTTCGCTCCTGCGCGCCCAGGCAGCCGAGAACGCTAACGGCGACACTGCCGACTTGGCCACCCTCAACAACAGCGCTGCGCGCCTGTGCGATTGGTTCTCGGGCGCCTTCGACGTCACCGGCAAGATGGACGATACGACCGCCATCCTCGCGCACAGCCGCGATCTCTACACCCAGGTCGAGACCCATAAGCAGTTTGCCGCCCTCACCCGCGCCACCGAGCGTTACCTGGTACAGCTGCAGTTCTGGGTCGATCGCCAGATTCCCTGGCCGGCCATCAGCGACCTAGTCCACGGCTACCGCCTACGCACCGAAATCGGCGAGACAAGGTAAACCGGACTAGTAGCACCAACAACGTCCCATCAAGGGGCCCAAAGTAGTAATCAAAAGGCTGGAGACGCAAGCAACAGCGTCCCAGCCTTTTTGCTATGCACCGCGACGGCTCGATGGCTTTGAAACCTAAACGAGTCTTTGCTATCTGCCAATTTTTGTATGATTTGGGTCATTTCTATCTGCCAATTTTTGTACTTTTAGGGGCAATCCTATCTGCCAATTTTTGTCATGTAGGAGTTTTAATGCCACCCCGCAAGATCATTGCTAGGCTTTTGAACTGGGAAAACAACTCCGATAATGCGTTGTTTGTTGCCAGGTCTCCCCTCTATACCCAAAGTGGCGCGAGGTTTCGCGGCAAAGCCGCGAAACAGCGAAGGGGACGGAATACCCGACCAGCTACGTCCTTCATTCAGCCCCACAATCCGAGGACGTAGTCGTAGCAGGATCTGAGGGCTGACCTTCGCGGACACTCCGCAGGATGAAAGAACCCCCGCCGCACGTAGTGCGCAGCGGGGGTTCTTTCATGTCCGAGGACGTCCGCGAAGGTCAGCCCTCAGATCCTGCGGTGGGAGACCTAGGCCTCGTTGTACACCGTCTTGAGCTTCAGCAGGTGAGCGTAGCGGTCCATAGCGGCCTGCTCGTTCTCCTTGAAGAGCTCCTCGGCGCGCTCGGGGAAGGAGCGCGTCAGCGAAGCGTAACGGGCCTCGTTCATCAGGAACTCCTGATAACCGCCCGCAGGCTCCTTGGAATCGAGCGAGAACTTCTTGCCGGCAGCAGCCTCGGGGTTGAAGCGGAAGAGGTTCCAGTAACCGCACTCGACAGCCTTCTTCATCTCGGCCTGGCAGTTCTGCATGCCACCCTTCTTGATGGAGTGCATCTCGCAGGGGCTGTAGCCGATGATGAGGGACGGGCCGTCGTAGGCCTCGGCCTCGTGAATGGCTTTGAGGGTCTGAGCCGGGTTGGCGCCCATGGCGACCTGCGCCACATAGACGTAGCCGTAGCTCATGGCGATCTCGGCCAGGGACTTCTTCTTGGTCACCTTACCGGCAGCGGCGAACTGAGCGACCTGGCCCAGGTTCGAGGCCTTGGAGGCCTGACCGCCGGTGTTGGAGTAGACCTCGGTGTCGAAGACGAAGACGTTGACGTTGTGGCCGGAAGCCAGGACGTGGTCCAGGCCACCGAAGCCGATGTCGTAGGCCCAGCCGTCACCGCCGAAGATCCAGAAGGACTTCTTGGTGAGGTAAGCCTTGTCGGCGAGGATTGCCTTGGAAGCCTCGCAGCCGCACTTCTCGAGCTCGGCAACGTAGGCGGCGGCAGCGGCCTTGGAGGCCTCGACATCGTTGATGGAGTCGAGCCAAGCCTGGCCGGCAGCCTTGATCTCATCAGACGGACCATCGGCAGCGATGATGTCCTGGGTAGCGGCAATCAGCTTGTGCTGAACGGCCTCATAGCCGACGGCCATGCCCAGACCGTGCTCGGCATTGTCCTCGAACAGGGAGTTGTTCCACGCCGGGCCGTGACCGTCCTTGTCCTTGCAGTAAGGAGCGGTGGCAGCGGGGTTGCCCCAAATGGAGGAGCAGCCGGTGGCGTTGGAAATGAACATGCGGTCGCCGGCGACCTGGGTCACCAGACGTGCATAGGCGGTCTCGGCACAGCCGGCGCAGGAGCCCGAGAACTCCAGGTAGGGCTGCTTAAACTGGCTGCCCTTAACGTTGGCCGCGATGAGTTCCTTCTTCTCGGAGACGTTCTCGACCATGTAGTCCCAAATGGGCTGCTGGTCTATCTCCTGCTCGGCGGGAACCATCTCGAGGGCACCCTTGGGGCAGACCTTGGCGCAGTTGGTGCAGCCCATGCAGTCGAGCGGGGACACGACGATAGCGAACTTCATGCCCTTGGCCTTGGGGCCCATAGCGTCGAGCATGCGGGTAGCCTCGGGCGCGGCGGCAGCCTCGTCTTCGGTCATCGCGAACGGACGGATGGTGGCATGCGGGCACACATAGGCGCACTGGTTGCACTGGATGCACTTGGTCTCGTCCCAGTGGGGAACGACGACGGCGACGCCGCGCTTCTCGTATGCGGAGGCGCCCAGCTCAAACTGGCCGTCGGCGCAACCGACGAAGGCGGAAACAGGCAGGCTGTCGCCATCCATGCGATCGATGGGCTCGAGCAGGTTCTTGACCTGCTGGGCGATGGCGGACTTGGTCTCGTCGGAGAGCTCGACGGGGGCGGCATCCTCGGCGGTTGCCCAGTCGGCCGGAACCTCGAACTTGCGGAAGGCGGTAGCGCCGGCATCGATGGCCTTGTGGTTGGCGTCGACGATGGCCTGGCCCTTCTTCATGTAGGATTTGGTGGCCGCGTCCTTCATGTACTGCAGGGCGTCCTCGGCGGGCAGGACCTTGGCCAGTGCGAAGAAGGCGGACTGGAGCACCGTGTTGGTGCGCTTGCCCATGCCGACCTTGGCAGCCAGGTCGATAGCATCGATCAGGTAGACGTTGACGTTGTTGTTCGCGATGTAGCGCTTGGCCACGGCGGGCATGTGCTCGGCGAACTCCTCGTCGCTCCACTGGCAGTTGACCAGGAAGGTGCCGCCCGGCTTGACGTCGCGGACCATCTTGAAGCCCTTGACGATGTAGCTGGGATTGTGGCAGGCGACAAAGTCGGCCTTGGTCACGTAGTACGGCGAACGGATCGGGGAATCACCAAAGCGCAGGTGCGAGACGGTGACGCCGCCGGTCTTCTTGGAGTCGTACTGGAAGTAGGCCTGGACGTACTTGTCGGTGTGGTCGCCGATGATCTTGATCGAGTTCTTGTTGGCGCCGACGGTACCATCGCCACCCAGACCCCAGAACTTGCACTCGATGGTGCCGGGGGCGGCGGTGTTGGGCGCATCCTCGGCCTCGGGCAGGCTCAGGTTGGTCACGTCATCGACAATGCCGATGGTGAACTCGCGCTTGGGCTCGTCCTTCTTAAGCTCCTCGAAGACAGCGAACGCGGACGCGGGGGGCGTGTCCTTGCTGCCCAGGCCGTAACGGCCGCCGACGACCTTGATGCCCGTCTTGCCGGCCTCGTAGAGAGCGGAGACGACGTCCTGGTAGAGCGGCTCGCCGATGGAACCCGGCTCCTTGGTGCGGTCCATGACGGCAATCTTCTGGACGGTCTCGGGGAGAACGTCGACAAAGTGCTTGATGGAGAACGGACGGAACAGGCGAACCTTGACCAGGCCGACCTTCTCGCCGTGAGCGTTGAGGTAGTCGATGACTTCCTCGAGCACGTCGCAGAAGGAGCCCATGCACACGACGACGCGATCGGCATCGGGAGCGCCGTAGTAGTTGAACAGGCCGTAATCGGTGCCGAGCTTCTCGTTGATCTTCTTCATGTAGCCCTCGACGACGGCGGGAAGCTCGTCGTAGACCTTGTTGCAGGCCTCGCGGTTCTGGAAGAAGATGTCGCCGTTCTCGTGGCTGCCGCGGGTATGCGGGTGCTCAGGGTTGAGCGCGTGGTCGCGGAAAGCCTGGACGGCATCCATGTCGCACATCTCGGCAAGATCCTTGTAGTCCCACATGGCGACCTTCTGGATCTCGTGGCTGGTGCGGAAGCCGTCGAAGAAGTTGAGGAACGGGGTCTTACCCTCGATGGCGGCAAGGTGAGCCACCGGCGAGAGGTCCATGACCTCCTGGACGTTGCCCTCGGCGAGCATGGCAAAACCGGTCTGGCGGCAGGCCATGACGTCGGAGTGATCGCCAAAGATGTTCAGGGCGTGGGAAGCGACGCAACGCGCGGAGACGTGGAAGACGCCCGGGAGCTGCTCGCCTGCGATCTTGTACATGTTCGGGATCATCAGGAGCAGACCCTGAGAAGCCGTATAGGTGGTGGTCAGAGCACCGGCGCCCAGCGAACCGTGAACGGTACCGGCTGCACCTGCCTCGGACTCCATCTCGACGACCTTGACCGGGGTGCCGAAGATGTTCTTGCGACCCTGGGCCGCCCACTGGTCGACATGGTCGGCCATCGGGCTGGACGGCGTAATGGGATAAATTCCCGCTACCTCGGTGTACGCATACGAAACATATGCGGCCGCCTCGTTGCCGTCCATAGACTTAAACTTACGCGCCATATACCCCTCTCCTCTCATATAGGTATACAGGCCCCGGCGATCGCCGGGATGTTGGCGTGATGGGATTTTCGTTGTTGCTTCCAATCATCTGGCAGGCGGACTCAGCAGCAGGTACATGGCGTGGAGAGAAGGCATGCCGAGGCGAGGAGGGCTGCACGCGCTCCACAAGCCCAGCTACCCGTCTTGCACATGACCGAGCGCCGCAAAGACCGCATGCCGGATGCTCCCGGGCACGCCCCGGCGATGGGAAGCGCCCGCAACGGAAATCCGCATGCGGGTTTATTGTACCCCGCCGTCAAGTGTAATTTCGGCAAATATAGGCGGGCGGTAAAGGTTTACCCCGGGTGACCGCCAAGGGGCGAGATGGCCTCTCTATCCCCGGGCGACTGGCTCTGGCACGCCAAGGAGTGTCCCCAAGTGCCGGCAGGAAAGGAACGTCCCTAACTGCCGGCTAGAGGGCGCCGAGGAGGATGGCGTAGGTGGTGGATTCGCCGAGTTTGAGCTCGTCGCCGGGGTTGAGCTGGGCGGAGCGACCGGGCTCTACTTGAACACACACACTCGTGGCCCCGTTTACCACCACGGTGCCGTTCGTGGACGACAGGTCCTCGACAAACCATGTGCCAGAATCGTCGCACCAGATATGGGCATGGCGGGCCGAGACGTCGTCGCCGACGTCAGTGATGTCGCCCTCCCCCGTTGCCAGCGCGCCGATCTCGACGCCTTCCTCACTCGGCTGAATCCAGCGCGGGGCGCTCACCACGTAGCCGTTTTGCACGCGCAGCAGTCCCAGCGGATGCGCCGGCGAAGCCTCGTGCTCGCCCGTAACCGAAGATGTGCTCAGCGAGCGCGGCGTCGACGTGGCGCCGCCACAGGTCGCATGAGCGTAGTCGATGGCATAGGTCACCGACGAGCGGACATCTGCCGAGCAACCCACGGCGACAAACAGCACCAAGATGGCCTCGGCGCGCTCGGCGGGCATGAGCTCAGCCGCCTGCGACAGGCGCTCGAGCGCATTGCGATAGAGATTCGTGTCCTGATGGCATTCCTCGAGTGCCCGCACCATAGGCTCGCCAGCGGGGCCGCACACCATATTGGTCACGGCCGCGGCGTCCATGGGATTGCGGCGGCGCAGGGCCAGCTGCGACATAATGCGCGCGGCAGAGGTGCCGTAATCGGCAAAATAACGTTCCTGCAGCGTGCCGACCGGCGCGCGCACGATAAAGCGCGAAACCCAGGAGCGATCGGCGGCACGGCTCTGAGGGCTACGGCCATCGGCAAGCGGGCGGCTCGAGAGCACCAGGCCGCACAGTTCGATATGGCTCAGGTGCGCTGCGCGCTTAAAGATGTCAAACATTGCCCCGCACGGGGTGAGCTCAGCTTGAGAAGCCATGGCTTATCCCTCCTTGGTCGCAGAGATAGTGTCGGATACTTCGGCCGGCCCGCCAAAGGCGCGGGCAGCCGCGGCTCCGCCGGCAAGCGGCGTCGCCATGGGAATTTTCGCACGTCGTGCTGACACGACGGGAAGCTCAAAGGCAAACCCCATCGCTAGCAAAAACCACGTGAGCGCATAGGTTGCGATTATGGCGGCCACCAGGCCACCCGCCACGGCATGTTGGGAAAACACGGCACATGCGAGTGCGGCCAGAGCCGGAACCTCGCAGGCGGAAAGGGCCAACACGCCCTGCAGGAATCCCGCACGGCGGTCGCGCGCCAAGGTCCCGGCGGCGATGCCCACCATGCCCGGCAGCGTCAACGCCAGCGCGGCGATAATGGCCGGCAGCTTCCCGGACCACATAAGCGGCCCCACGACGAGCGTCACATGGGCACCCGACGTCAACAGTGCCGCCGATACAACGACCACAGCCCAAAGCACGCCGCATACCGCCGTCGATGCAATCATCGCCATACGTCGCATCGCCCGGCCCGATACCTCCATCGGGCACGGCATGAGCGGCTCGGCGCGAAGCGAGCGGGCGACATTTTGCGCATAGTGGTCACAAAATGCCGAGAGTGCCGCCTCCACCGCAGCCGGCTCGGGACGATCTTCCTGATGGCAGGACAGACAGGCCATCACCACATCGAACAGCTGAGCGTCGACAAACGCCAGCGCATCGCGCAGGTCCTCGGAATTTGGATCGAGCCCCAGCTGCTGAGCCTGTTCGGCCGCGGCAAGTGCCACATCGGGCTCGCGTCGCAGCAGTTGCGTCAAGTCGCAGCCGGGCGCGTGGGCGCCGACGGGATAATCGGGCAGCGTATCCATCTTGAGGCGATAAGGGCTGGCGATATCGCGTGTCTTTTTGCGCGAGCCCGAAGTACCCGACGCACCCGGCGCCACTTCGTACGGCGCGACACCGGCGATGAGCTCGTAGACCGTACTCGCCGCCGCATAGACATCGATCGCCGGCGACATGCGAAGCATGCGCAGGTCGGGGATATCGTCGGTGAGCATCTCGGGCGGGGCGTAGGCCACCGTCGCGCGGCGCAACGTGGCATAGCGCTCGGTAAACGACGCCTTGCCGCCGGTGCCGGCCACCGCAGAGGCGGGCTCGAGCGCCAGCGACGAGCCAAAGTCGATCAAGCACAGGTCGAAGGTGCCTTCGGCAAGCTGCCGGTCGAGCGGCAGGCGCGCCGTGCGCACCATAATATTAGCGGGCGAGATATCGCGATGGACAAACCCCTCGCCTACCAAGCTCATGCGGCAGAGCAGATCGAACAGGTCGCGACCCAGGCGCGCCGCCACGAGCGGCGACAGACGCCCAGCGTCATCCACGGCAAGGCGCGAGCGCAGGCGAGCGAGCGTCTCGCCCTCGACCCACTCCATGACAATCGCGGGCACGCCGTCGACCTCGCCCCACCCGTACAAGCGGGGAAAGCCCTTAAGGCCCGAAAGGGCACGATGGCATTCATATTCCTCGCGAAACGCCGCCTTGAACTTGGTGACCAGCGCCTCGTGGGCGACATCGTCATCAAATTCGTCGCGCGTTGGCAAGATGAGCTGCTTGAGCGCCACGGCCTCGCCCTGCGCGTTGACGGCACGCGTCACGCGGCCGATACCGCCGCGGCGCATGGTGGCGTCATCGGCAAACAGCATCGTAAAACGGCGCAGGTAGGCGGGAAGCTCGTCCGTGCCCAGGGCGACGGCCGGCTCAAACCCATCGACGCGCGCCAGGCGCAGACCCACCATGGGATCACGGTTGAGCGACTGGGCTGCCGCAGAAGCGAGGTCGTTCGTCATAGGGCGATCGCCGCCACATTGGTGTTGAAGTTGTTGAGCGCGACGTCGTCGTTGCCGTAGTGCCCAACCCATTGACACAGGTTGGTATAGCAGCCCCACAGATTGGCATACTGCCGATACCACTTAGATTTGGTCGAGAACCTTTGTCGACCGAACTCGGCACGGATAACAAACATGTCATTCGCCAGGGTGTCGCACGGTCCGGTATCGCCCGTAGCGTTATAGGTCGAAACCACGCTATTGGCGCGGGCGACATAGCCATCGAGCATATTGCACTTGGTCACGAGCCAGCTGTGGATACTCTCTTCCTCGGCAGCCGAGAGGCCACCAGAGCCCGCGTCCCCGCCGGTACCGCCGTCCGTCGAGCCACCACTCGAAGATCCACCGCCAGAGGCGGAGCCCGAACCGGAACCGCCGTCCGAGCCCGCCGAGCCGCTGCC
The DNA here is from genome assembly GCA_902475785.1 of uncultured Collinsella sp. Taxonomy (GTDB): domain Bacteria; phylum Actinomycetota; class Coriobacteriia; order Coriobacteriales; family Coriobacteriaceae; genus Collinsella. The sequence goes on along the minus strand of CABSAN010000007.1, from coordinate 788 downwards.
AGAACCGGACCCGTCCGAGCCGCCGGGCTTACCCGCCTGCTGCGTATCCTGCTCCTTCTGCTGCTCCGCCTTGTTAACGACAGAAGCCACGCTGTTATTGGAAAGCTTCGTAATGACCTTGGTGTTGGTGAGCACGATGGTCTTGCCGTTTGCCAGCGTGATCTCGTTGGACGCCTGCTCGCCCTCGTCCGCGGGATCGACGCCAAACACGGTGCGCCCGACCACGCTCGCCCACGCATATCCAGTTGTCGTTCCCAAGTCGCTTTTGGCCTTGCGCCCAATATGCAGCTCGCGCGCAGCATGCGCCTGCACCATGGACGGCACCGTCATGCCATAAGCCGAAACACCGGCTATGACCAGTACGAGCGAGCAAGACAGCAGCACATACGCCCGAGGCGCCAGGCCCAGCCGGCGTCGCATGCGCACCGCGGCGCCATGCTTTGTCTGAGTGCCCCCGGGCCGCATGCGTTCTCCTCCAACAAAAACACGCCGCTTAAAAGCGGCGCATTCTTTCATATTCACATTTGAGTGTATCAGCGAACCCAAAAGGTTGCGCAACGAATGGGCAAATACGAGGCGCAGACGGACCCATCCACGCGATAAGCGGATGAAAAGCAGGTTTGTTGCACAACAAATGTATGAACGCGCGCCCAATTATGAGTGCCCCGTGCGGCAGGCCGACGGGACATGCCGTGGGACTGACGCCGCCTAGATCGCGCGGCGGGCCTCGATAGCGCGGCCAAGCGTAAGCTCGTCGGCATACTCCAAGTCGCCGCCCACGGGAAGGC
>CABSAN010000006.1 GCA_902475785.1 uncultured Collinsella sp. | reverse complement strand
GTCATGCCGAAATGGCGCGAAGCACGCGCTTGACAAAACTATAGAGACACGTCCCAAATTAACTACCCCAGGTTGAGGTGGGCCAGGAGGGCCTCGCGCTCATTGTGAATGTTGTCTTCGATCACGGCATCGAGGGCGACGTTGAGCAGCTGCCCCAGTTCCGGCCCTGGCTTGACGTCAGCGCGGATCAAATCCCCACCATTGATGGCAAGCATCTTGAGCGTATAGGGCTCCCCCGCCTCAAACAGATCATGGGCGAGTGAGCGCATCTCCTCGATCGTCTCGACATAATAGAAGCACGACGGTGCCTTGCCGAGCGTATCGGCACGCTTAAGGTCCATGAGCTCGTCCATCAGACGCGGCGTATCGACACCCTCGCCCGAAAGAGAGCGCATCATATTGAGCAGGCAGGATCGCTCGGGACGTAGCGGCTTGTCATGGTATTTGATCAGCAGGCACACATCGCGCACTAAATCGTGCGAGAGCGCCAGGCGATCCATGGTGACACGCGCCTTCTTGGCGCCGAGCTCGGGATGGCCGTAGAAGTGTCCGCTGCCGGCGTAATCGACCGTAAAGCAATCGGGCTTGGAAACGTCGTGCAAAAAAGCCGCCCACATAAGGCTCGACGAGGGCGCGACGCCGTCGCACAACGCCAGCTCCCCTGCCACCGTCAGCACGCGGGCGATGTGCTCGTAAACGTTAAACGCATGATAGACGCTGCGCTGATCAAACCCGCGAGCGGGCGCGAGCTCGGGCACGGCGGCACAAACAAGCTCGGGGTAGCGCAGCATCGCGTCTCCCCCGTGGCCGGTCGAAAGAATGCCCTCAAGCTCAATACCCACGCGCTCGCGTGCCACGGCATCGAGAAGCGGCGCGCACTCGGCAAGTGCCTGTTTGGTCTTAGGCTCGATCATAAAATCCAGACGGCAGGCAAAACGCACCGCACGCAGCATGCGAAGCGCGTCCTCGTTAAAACGACGCTTGGGATCCCCAACGGCACGGATCAGCTTGCGCTCCAGATCACCCTTGCCGTCGTAGCGGTCGACAAGACCGCGCTGAGGATGCCAGGCCATAGCGTTAACGGTAAAGTCGCGACGCGCCAGATCGTCCTCAAGCGACGCTGCACGCTCCACACTCTGGGGGTGACGGCCATCGGTGTAAAAACCGTCCAAGCGGTAGGTGGTGACCTCAATGCGCTCGCCATCGCAAATGGCCGTGATGCCGCCAAATTTAATGCCCGACTCGACCACGGCAATATCCGCTGCCTCGAGCGCCGCTTTGGACTCCTGCCACAGGCCGCTACAACACATGTCAACATCGTGGCTGGGACGCCCCATCAGGGCATCGCGCACCCAACCGCCTACGTACCAAGCCTCAAGACCGGCTGCCTCGAGCGCACGCAGGACACGGATGGAGGCATCGGTCGGCTGCGTACCGTTGAGCGAAACATTACACATGCCTATGGCCTCCTGCACTTGCGAGCGTTAATCGATGGTTGTCAAGAAGTCTAACAAGAAACGGGAAAGCGCGCACACGCAATCGTGTCGTCGATTCGATAAAACGAGACAGCAGACGTCATATACGTTAAGCGCGCAAAAAAACACCCGCATCGGAAATCCAAGGCGGGTGTTCGACAACGATGTATCGATGCGGCTAGCAGACCTGACGAACTTCGATGTTCTTCTTGTACTCATCCACCTTGGCAAAATCGCCCAGACCAGGGCACTCAACCACGTTGGCACCGGTGGCCATCGAAAGGCGCAGGGCGTCCTCGACGCGCTCGGGGGCATCGTGCCACACGGACAGGAAGGCAGCGAGCGAGGAATCGCCAGCGCAGACAGTCGACAGCACCTTGACCTCAAAGGTACGGTTGGCAAACCAGATGTGCTCGCCGTTGGAGAAGTACGCGCCGTCGCCACCCAGGGTCAACAGCACATTCTTGGCGCCCTTGGCGTGGAGCTCGGCCATCGCGCCCTTGACGGACTCGTCGTCGCCACCGCTCACCTTAATGCCAAAGATGTCGAGCAGCTCGTCGTCGTTGGGCTTAATGAGCAACGGCTCCATGGCAATGAGATCGGCCAGCTGATGGCTCGAGATATCGAGCACGAACTCAGCACCCTTGGCCTTCACGCGACGCAGGACCTCGGCCAGGAAGCCCTCAGAGGTGTTGGGGGGCAGCGAGCCGCTGATAACCAGGCAGGTCATGTCGTCGAGCGAATCAATAAGCTCAAACATCTCCTGCTCGTTGGCTTCGTTAATGGCGGCACCGGCATTGACCATGTTGTACTCGGTGTCGGGACCGGCGTTGAGGAACACATTGACTCGGGTGATGCCGTCAGTCCACACGGGCTTAACGGGCACACCCAAGGCCTCGGCACCCTTAACGATGAACTCGCCCGAGAAGCCGGCAAAGAAGCCCAGGATCGTGGTGTCGACGCCGTAGTGGTCGAGCGTAAACGAGACGTTGAGACCCTTGCCGTTGGGGGTGTAGACCGCGTTACGGGTGCGCGTAACAGTATTGGCGGACAGGCCGTCGCAGGAGATGTTGTAGTCAATGGCGGGATTTGCAGTGAGCGTATAAATCATGAATGTTCCTTTCACGAAGCATCGTGTTAATGAAAGTATATTCCACGCTTCGGCAAAAGGCTACAACAACTCGGCGAACGGTGTGGAACGCGTGAAGTGCGGCGTCGAAGTTCGGGTGGTACAAAAAAAACGGCGCCCCGATCGAAATCGGGACGCCGCATGCGCACGAATTTGTCGCTTTTCGCTTACTTGCGATCGAGCTTACGGACAGCAACGCGCTTGCTGTACTCGTCAACGTGACCGAAGTCGCCAATGCCCACGGACTCGGCAACGTTGGCGCCGGTGGCCATAGCGAGCTTCATGGCCTCCTCGACGTTGTCGCGATCCCTGTACCACTTGTGCAGGAACGCAGCGAGGGTGCAGTCGCCGGCGCAGACAGAAGAGACCAGCTTGATGTTGAACTCACGCTTGGCATACCAGATGTCCTCGCCGTTGGAGAAGTAGGCGTCGCCGCGGCTACCACGGGTGAGCAGCACGTTCTGGACGCCGGCGTCGTGGGCGAGCTTCATGGCAACGCGGACCTCGTCGTCGGTGTCGACCGGCACGCCGAAGATGGCCTTCATCTCGTGATGGTTCGGCTTGATGAGCAGCGGCTTCTTGTGAGCGAGCTCCTTGAGCTTGTCAGAGGACAGGTCCAGGACAACGTCGGCGCCACGGGCCTGAGCATGCTCCATGACCTGAGCCAGGAAGTCGGGCGTAGCTTTGGGAGGCACGGAACCGGAGACAATCAGGCACTCAAGGTCGCCCGCAGTGTCCAGGATGTTGTAGAGCTCCTCCTGGTGCTGCGGCGTAATAGGAGCGCCGGGGTTCAGGATGCCGTACTCGTGCTGGCCATCGTTGACGTAGGTGTTGATACGCGTGATGCCGTCAGTCCAGACCGGGCGGCACAGGCAACCCAGATTCATGACCTCCTCGACGATGAACTTGCCCGTGAAGCCGGCGAAGAAGCCGAGCGCGACGGTGTCGACACCCATCTTCTTAAAGGCGAAGGACACGTCGAGGCCCTTGCCGTTAGCCGTGTAGCTGGCCGAGCCGGTGCGGACGTTCTCGTCAGGCTCGAGCGGAGAGCTCGAAACCGTCATGTCGACAGCCGGGTTAGCGGTTAGCGTGTAAAACATTTACAGTACCCCCTGTATATGTGAGGGCCGCGTGGCCGGCCCATTCCAACCACGCGGTTACCTCTGATACCAAATTAACGAGCTGCGGACTCGAGCAGTGCCTTGACCTCGGCGGCAGTGTTGCAGGCGAGCGCCTTCTCGGCGAGCTCGTCGCACTCGGCCTTGGTCCACTGGCTGATGGTCTTGCGGGCGCGCAGGATCGACGGAGCGCTCATCGAGAACTCCTCCAGGCCCCAGCTGATCAGCAGCGGCTCAAGCAGCGGATCGGCAGCGGCCTCGCCGCACATGCCGACCATGATGCCGGCCTTCACGCCGCTCTCGATGATGTTCTTGAGCGAGCGGAGCACGGCGGGATAGTACACCTGGTACAGGTTGGAGATGGTGTCGTTGCCACGGTCGGCGCACATGGTGTAGCCGATCAGGTCGTTGGTGCCGATGGAGAAGAAGTCGGCGACCTCGGCCAGGCGGTCAGCGAGCAGCGAAGCGGCGGGCGTCTCAACCATGATGCCGACCTCGATGTTCTCGTTGAACTTGCGACCCTCTTCGGTCAGCTCGGCCTTGCACTGCTCGACGAGCTCCTTGACAGCCACGACCTCCTCGACGCAGGTGACGAGCGGGATCATGATCTTGACGTCACCGAAGGCGCTGGCGCGCAGCAGAGCACGGAGCTGGACCTTGTACTGGTCGGGATTGGCCAGACAGTAACGCACGGCGCGGAAGCCCATGAAGGGGTTGTCTTCCTTGACCATGTGGAGATACGGAATCTCCTTGTCGCCGCCCACATCGAGCGTGCGGATGATAACCGGAGCGCCCTTGAGCGCGCTGGCGACCTTGCGGTAGGCGTTGAACTGCTCCTCCTCGGAAGGAAGCTCAGCAGAATCCATGAACAGGAACTCAGAACGGAACAGACCGATAGCCTCGGCGTCGTGATCGAGCGCGTTGGGCACGTCATCGGGGTTACCGATGTTGCAGGCAATGATCTTCTTGATGCCATCGGCAGTCACAGAAGGCTTACCGCGGAAGGCCTCGAGGGCTGCCTTCTCGGCAGCGAAGGCCTCGGCCTTGGCGGTGTAGGCGGCGAGCGTCTCCTCGTCGGGATCAGCTTCAACAACACCCTTGCCACCGTCGACGACGACGGTCATACCGTTGCGAAGCGCGGTGCAGCTGTTAGAGACCGAAAGGACAGCCGGAATCTCGAGGGCGCGCGCAATGATCGCGGAGTGCGACGTGCGGCCACCGGTCTCGGTGACGATACCGGCAACGTGGGCCTTATCGATCGTGGCGGTCATGGACGGCGTGAGGTCGTGCACGACAACGACAGTGTTCTCGGGCAGGACGGAGAGGTCGACGACCTCCTTGCCCAGCAGCTCGGCCAGAATACCGGTGCGGATGTCGGCGATGTCGGCCGCGCGCAGACGGAACATCTCGTCGTCCATGGACAGGAACATGTTCTCAAACATGGTCGAGGTGTCCATGAGCGCCTGCTCGGCGCAGGTGCCGCCGTCAATGGCGGCGTTGATGGCGTCAGTCATGCCCGGGTCCTGAGCCAGGACGATGTGTCCGCTCATGATCTCGGCCTCGGCCTCGCCCACCGTCTCCTTCATGTGGTCGGCCTGAGCCTGGGTCTTCTCGCAGAAGACCGAAAGAGCAGTCTGATAACGCTCCTTCTCTGCGGCCGAATCAGCAACCGCGTGCGGTTCAAACGTCAAGTCGGGATCGACGGCGACCATGACGGTGCCGATACCGATGCCCTCGGATGCGTTGACTCCCTGATACATTCCCATTCCTCTCTCCGTGTCATGTGATAAAGCGTTTTGCCATATCCATGACAAAAGAGCGCAGCTACCTTAATACAGGTCACTGCGCCCCCAAGTATGAACTTAATTGTTCAACATGCGACCCGTTTGAGTTCTACTCGCCAAGACCGCTCTTGATGAGCTCGATGGCAGCAGCCAGAGCCTCGGCCTCGTCAGCGCCGTCGCACTTGACCTCAACCTCGGTACCACAGGGGATACCAGCAGCCATGAGGGCCATCGGGGACTTGCCGTTGACCTCCTTCTCGGGGGTGACGACAGTCACGTCGCAGGCGTACTTGCCCATGGTGGAGGCGAAGAGGCCGGCCGGACGCATGTGAAGACCCTGCGGATTGACGAGGGTAGCCTTCTCAGAAACCATAATTGACTCCTTTTTTGTGTTTAACCCCTGTCGTGCATGCGGCAGGAGTCAGATTCACGACGTTGTTTATATTAACTCACATCAAACGGTTTTTCATTATGTTTCGCACGAATTGTTGGACAGATGTCGTTCCTGCACGCTTGCCTGCCGGGCGGGGCGGTTAAGTTTGCTGCTCTACAGTCCTGCGCAAGACGGAAAGCACATTAAGTGCTTTCCTTTGCGTGCGGAACTCGCGACAAACTTAACCGCCCCGCCCGGCAGGCAAGCTGCGGAAACTCAGTCGGTCCAGAGCAATATCGTGCGAACGAAATTCTGGCTGATTATTTGTTCGCCTGGTTGATCTGGTTGATGGGGTCTATCTATGCCCTCCTATAAGTTGCGGTGAAATAGGGACTGAAATTGGGGTTGAATCGTTTAAACAGTCCCTATTTCACCGCAACTTATAGGAGGGGCAGAAAAAGGCGGAGGCCCTGGAGAGGGTCTCCGCCTTTGTTACAAAGGGCGATATTATTCGCTAACTGCTGGATTAGACCAGGCGGGCGTTGATCGTCTTGGCGATCTCGGCGGCGTCGGTGGAACCCTTGACGGTGGCACGGAAGTCCTCGTCCATAAGCGCCTCGGCGACCTTGGACAGGATCTTGAGGTGCGTGGTTCCAGCCTGAGCGCCCGGGATGAGCAGGGCGATGGCAACGTTGACGGGAGCGCCGTCCATGGTGTCCCAACCGATCACGCCAGAGTCGTCCTTGACGACGATGACGGCAGCCTCGTTAATGGCATCGGACTTGGCATGCGGGATGGCGAAGCCCTCCATCATGCCCGTGGTACCCTCGGCCTCACGGGCCAGGAAGGCGTTCATCACGGCGTCGGCGTCGCCGGCGATACCGGCCTTGACGGCCTGGTTGGAGACAAAGCTCAGAGCCTCGTCACGAGAAGCGAAGTCCTCGGCAACAAAGACGTTCTCGACCTTCACGAAGTCGGAAGCCTCGGCCTTGGGGGCCTCGACGGCAGCGGCCTTGGGGGCCTCAACCGGCTTGGCTGCAGGAGCGGCCTTCTGGTTCTTCTCGAAGTCATACTTCTTGAAGGCCACGAACAGGATGCCGCCGACCACAGCGCCGATGAGGATAGCGAGGACCCACAGCGGACCGTTCTCGACAACGGGCAGGACCAGGAAGCCACCGTGGGGCGCCGGATCGTGAACGTTGAACATAATGGTCAGGATCGAAGCGATGGAGGAACCGAGCATCATGATGGGCATGACGGGCCAAATGTTCTTGGTCATGAACGGAATGGCGCCCTCGGTGATGTGGGTGCAACCAAGGATGAGGTTGACGACACCGGCGTCGTGATCCTCCTGGCTGAAGTACTTCTTGCCGACAACGACGGCGAAGGTGGTGATCAGCGGCGGAACGATGCAGGCGGCGGAGACGGCAGCCATGAAGTTGGTGCCGAAGTTGTAGGTATCGGTGCCGACACCGGCAGCCAGAGCCTCGGTGAGCATAGCGGTACCGGTGACGTAAGCAGCCTTGTTGACCGGGCCGCCCATGTCAAAGGCGCACATGCAGCCGATGGCAAGACCCAGAACAACGGCGCCAGAGGCGGACAGGCCCTTGAGGAAGTCCATCATGGCGGTGTTGATGGCAGCCATGGGGCCGGAAATGCCGAGCATGACCAGACCGACAATGGCGGTCGAGAACAGCGGGTAAAGGAAGATAGCCTTGAGGCCGTCCAGGTTCTTGGGCAGACCGGCAAAAACCTTCTCGAGCAGCAGGATGACATAGCCAGCGAGGAAGCCGCCGACGATGCCGCCCAGGAAGCCAAAGCCCACACCTGCGCCACCGGCGTCGATCATGCCGGTATCGGCGTTAACAGGCAGGCCCTGGATGGCGATCATACCGGCGACGAAACCGGGGACGAGCGCCGGGCGCTTGCCGATGGACTCGGCGATGTAAGCGGAAAGCACGGGAACCATGAGGTTCATGGCGATGCCGCCGATGATCTTGAGCATCGCGGCAAAGGTGTTGTAGTCGGAAGCCGTCGAATCGAAGGACGTAATGCCCCACAGGAATGAGACGGCGGTCAGAACACCACCGGCAACGACGAAGACCAGCATGTGGCTGACGCCATTCATGAGGTGCTTGTAGATGACGTGACCGATGGACTCCTTCTCCTCGACCTCGTCCTCGACATCGGCAGCGGCGGCAACCGTGTCGTCGCCCTTGGCGGCGAGCGCGCGGTCGATCAGCTTACCGGCGGCCTCGACGGACAGGGCCTTGGAAACGCCGACGGAAACCATGGGCTTACCGGCGAAACGCTCAGCCTGGACATCCTTATCGGCTGCGACGACGACGGCCTTGGCACCGGCGATCTCGCTCTTGGTGAGCTCGTTCTCGACACCGACCTGGCCATGGGTCTCGACCTTAATGGTCAGACCTCGCTCGGCAGCTGCCTTCTCCAGCGCCTCCTTCGCCATGAAGGTGTGCGCAATGCCGGTCGGGCAACCGGTCGCGGCGATGATGTCAAACTTAGCCATGTGTCCCTCCTTTTTAAGTTTTGCGCCCGCAGGCGCTCCCCTGCACGCGCTTCAATGCGCGTTTTTCCACACTTGAAAGATAGCAACCCACCGTCCGCGTGAGAAGGGGCAAGGCGCAATTCTCCGGTGAAAGGTTCTTTCATAACCGTAAACGGTAGGTGAAAGTTTACCATCAACACTTGAAACGGCAAGGTGTATCTTGTAATTGAAAATGTCCGCATACTATGGCATGGAAACCGAGTCCAATTTTCATGCCAACCAGGAGCCATCCATGACCGATAGCAGCAAGAGCGCGCTCTCCCTTATTAGCACGCACAAAGGGTACAGCGATTCCGAGCAGCGCATTGTCGACTATATATTGGAGCACCAGTCCGAGGCGCCGCGCCTGACGGCCGCCCAGCTCTCACGAGCCGCTGCCACGTCCGAGGCAACGGTTTCGCGCTTTTGCCGCAAGCTGGGCTTTGGCAGCTTCCGCAGCTTTCAGTTTTCGTTGGCGCGCGACTTGGAGAGTCAGCGCAACGAGGGCCTGACCGACGAGGTCTCGCTCGACAACATGGAGCAGAGCCTTAAAAATATCCTCGCAGCCAAGGTAAGTGAGCTTAATGCGACCATCGACGGCATTGATCACGACACGTTGACCGCAGTTGTGCACGCGTTAAAGAATGCGGGCGTTATTGAGTTTGCGGCCGTAGGCAACACCAATGCTGTCGCTCTCGACGCGACGTTTAAGTTTTCGCAGCTGGGCCTGCGCTGCATGGCGAGCACCATCAGCGAGACATCAATCGGCTTTGCGCTCACGCTGCGCCCCGGCGACGTTATCGTGCTAATCTCGAACTCCGGCAAGTCACGCCGTCTGAATCGTATGGCAAAAGCGGCTCGCGACTGCGGTGCCACCGTGGTCGTCATCAGCAGCGACAGCAAGTCTCCACTTGCTCGCCTGGCCGACTACACCTTTAATACCGTGAACCACGAGGCGCTGCTCACCACGGGCGACTTTGCGTTCTCCAAAATGAGCGCCACGATGATCATCGAGGTCATCTACAACTTCCTGCTGCCCGAAATTGAGGACGCCCGAGAGCACATTAGCTACTATGAGGAACTCATCCAACCGGATAAGGTCGTGGAGTAGACATTTTAGGGAGCCAACAAACGCCGCTCGGCACGAAACCGGCCCATCTACTACGTTTTAACAGCATGGCCCAACCACATGCCGAAAATAGAAAAAACCGCAGGCTTTCTACCTGCGGTTTTCTTTTTGCAATTCTTGACGTGGTTGCCGATAGCCTATTAAACGTAGTAGTTAGGCCGGTTTCGTGGCGGCCGGGTCGAACATACATGTAACGGCTCGGCCTAAGCACGCGCTTCTTCGAGCATCTGCCTGGCGTGCGCTAGGCTTGCCTCGGATTGATCGCCGCTCAGCATACGGGCGATCTCTGCGGTACGGGCATCGCCGGTCACCTCGTCCAGGTGCGTTTGAGGAACGTCGCCGGGCTCTTTACTGACCACGTAATGCTTGTCGGCCATGACCGCAACCTGCGCCAGGTGTGTTACGACAATCACCTGATGCGTGGCGGCAAGATCGGCCAGCACACCAGCAAGAGCACGAGCCGTGGAGCCGCCGACACCGGCATCGACCTCGTCGAACACCAGCGTGTCGACGCCGTCCGCATTACCGAGGACAACCTTGCTCGCCAGCATCACGCGGCTCAGCTCGCCGCCCGAGGCAATGCGGCGCAAGGGACGAGGTGTCAAGCCGGCGCCGCTGCGATATAGCAGCTCATAACTCGAAGGACCCGCGAGTGTCCACTCAGCACGCGGAAGATCGCGCGACTCCCAGACCAGCTCAGCGCCGCCCATCTCCAGGCGCGCCATCTGACGACCCACCTCGTGACAAAAACGCGGAGCAGCGGTATTGCGCGCACGCTTGAGCGCCTTGGCGGCGGCGAACAGTTCACGCTCCGCCGCGCCAAGCGCTTCGCGAGCCTTCTTGATCTGCTCATCACCATCGTCTACCAGCGACAACAGCTCTTGCGAGCGATCGCGCATGGCAAATACATCGTCCATGGTGGGACCCCACTGACGCAGCAGACCCTTGAGGTCGGAATACCGTTCGCGCATACGAGCCAGCTCGCGAGGGTCAAACGCAACGCCATCGCGATAAGCACGCAACTCGTTGGCGCAATCCTCAAGCGAAATGCAGGCATCCGAAAGTGCGTCGGCGATGTCACCTAGCTTGCGGTCAACGGTCGCCATGCGTGAAAGCTCGGCCACGGCGCCATTCACGGCATCAAGCGCTCCCCCTTCGGCAGCAAGCGATGCATGGGCTTCGTTAGCCGTGGCCACCAGAACCTCGGCATGCTCGGAGCGCGGCAACAGCTCCTCGAGCTCCTCATACTCACCCGGCTTGGGATCGACCTCGGCGATGCGCTCCAGGGCGAAGCGCGCCTCCTCGATGCGACTCCCCTGCGCACGCGAGGCCTCTTCAACGCGACGGACCTCTTTAGCAGCCGCACGCGACGCCTTGAAGCAGACACGGTACTTTTCCAGCGCCTCGAGTGTCGCGCGCCCAGCCCAGGCATCAACCATGGCAACATGATGTGCCGGATCTAGGAGGCGCTGGTGCTCATGCTGGCCGCACAAATCCATCATCACGCCGACGCGCTCGGAAAGCTCACGCACGCTGGCGATGCGGCCGTCAATTTTTACGCGGCTGCGGCCCTCGGCAGAAAGACTGCGCTGCACGGTGAAGCCCTCCGTATCGTGCGGGCCTTCGAACAGGCGCGCCTCGACGCTGGCAAGCGCCTCGCCCTCGCGCACCGTCGACGAATCCGCGCGCTCGCCCAAAATGAGCTTGAGCGCCGAGAGCAGTGCGGTCTTACCGGCACCGGTCTCGCCGGTCAGAACCGTTAGACCCGCGCTTGGCACCAACGTCGCCTCGCGAATGAGTGCAATGTTAGAAACCTGCAGCTCATCGATCATGACGCACTCCATAGAACACGCGGCTCACTGAGTTATAGAAGCTCTCGGGACCGTAATCGAGCAGCAGCACATCGCCGGGACCGCGACGCACGGCCACGCTCTCGACCGTGCCGTCGCAGGTAACAAACTGTCCGTCGATAGCGATGGCAGGCACGCTCGGGCGATCATCGGACATAAAGATTTCGACGACATCGCTCGGCGAGGTCAAGAAAGCGCGAGCTTGAATGGTGTGCGGCGCGATGGGCACACAGACCATACCCGTATAGTCGGGGCTCACGATGGGGCCGCCGGCGCTCAGCGCATAGCCGGTGGAGCCAGTCGCCGTCGACACGACGACACCGTCACCGCGCAGGCGATCGATATGATGGCCGGACACCGTGATGTCAAACTCAACCATATCGGAGAGCGGCCCGCGCGTGAGCGCCATATCGTTGAGAGCAAACGCGCGCACGACGTCCTTCGTGCCGTCATCGCGCACCGAGACGATATCCGCGGCGATGGTCGCGCGGCGGCTCACGTGGAGCTCACCGGACAGGGCATCGCTCACAACCTGCAAAATGTCACGCTCCTCAGGACTGGCCGCCGTCAAAAAGCCAAGGTGACCATAGGAAAGACCCAAAATGGGAATCTCGCGGTAGTTGAGGATACGAGCGGCGCGCAGCAACGTGCCGTCACCGCCGAGCGTAATGACCAGGTCGGCATCGTCAACATCGGGCGTGCTCTGAATCTTGGAGCGCTGGTGGGCAGCCCATGCGACCTCATAGCCTTGGCGCGAAAGCCAAAGCTCGAGCATCAGACCGCTCTCGACCGCCTCTTGCTTGTAGTAATTGGGAACCAGAAAGACCTTCATAGCGTTGCCGCTTTCTCGCTCAAAGCCGATACCTGGGATTGCAACTCGTCATCGGAGCGCTCATCGGGGACAAACCTCGTGCCGTACAGGAAAAACTCGACGTTGCCCTTGGCGCCATGAATGGGCGACACGAACACGTCGACCGGGAACAATCCCTTGGCGGCGAACAGCTCAATCGCCGCCACGAGCGTATCGCGGCGGACGGCGGGGTCGGTTACGATACCGCCCTCGCCCACCAGCGCAGCCGGCGCCTCAAACTGCGGCTTTACGAGCGTGCAAAACGAACCCGAACGCTTCAGACACGCCAACACCGCATCGATGATGTTCGCGATGCTGGTAAAAGACACGTCGCACACGGCGAGGTCAATAGCGCCGCCGTAGCCGAGCTCGGGCAACTGCGTCACATTCGTGCGTTCATGGAGCGTCACGCGATCGTCTTGGCGCAGCGACCAGTCAAACTGGGCACGGCCCACATCGACCGAAACGACCGTGGCGGCACCGCGCTTGAGCAGGCAATCGGTAAAGCCGCCAGTAGAGCAGCCTACGTCCAGGCAGGCAAGGCCCGTGGGATCGATACAAAACGCATCGAGCGCACCCTCGAGCTTGAGCCCGCCGCGCCCAACGTACGGAATGCGGCCCTTGACGTGCAGTGGCAGGCCCGGCGTCACCTTGAGCCCCGGAGAGGTCAAGCGCTCACCGCCACTCGAAACCAAGCCGGCCATAAGAGTGCGAAGGGCATCCGCGCGATCGGCGCAGATGCCCTGTGAAATCAGTTCGTCATCGAGACGCACGCGTTTCATGAATGCCATCAACCATTCGTATCCGGGGATGCAGCCTGCCTATCTTGGGACTCATTTGCCGCATCCTCATCGTATTCCTGCTCGAGCTTGTCGGCCTCACGCGGTGTCAGCTCAAACTTGTCGACCATATCGACCGCACGGGAGCCCAGCTCAATCGCCTCGTCAAACAAATCAAGCGAACGCTCCAAGGACGTATCCTTGGAGCGAACGGTGGCGATAATCTGGTCCAGGCGATCCGAGATCTCATCGAAGTTGCGGACGGAACCCTCTGGCATGGCTACTCCTCGACGGAGTCGGCCTCGACGGCCTCAGCAGCGTCCGCATCCTCGGCAAGTACACCGGCGGCAGCCTGAGCGGCAGCGACCTTTGCGGCCGCCTCGGCAGCCTGTGCCTCCTCGCGAGCGCGATCCTCGGCCAGCAGCTCTTGGTACAGGTCCTCGCCCGGCAACTCCTCGCTGCGAGCGATCTTGCCCAGCACGCCGTTGACAAACGACGCGGACTGGTCGGTACCATAAGCCTTGGCGATTTCGACTGCCTCGTTGATCACGATAGCGTCCGAGACCTCCTCGTCAGTGAGGAAGCGCATCTCGTAGACGGCGATACGCAGCAGGTTGCGGTCGGCGCCGGGCATGCGCATAAGATCCCAGTTCTTGGCGACGGCGCGCAGGGCACAGTCGATGCGATCGATATGCTCGTAGGCACCGCGGCAAAGCTCCAGCGCATAGGGGTCGAGGGGACCCTTCGAGATCAGGAAATCGCCCTCGAGGACGCGCTCGAGCGGGCTGTCCGTGGCCTCGGCCTGGAACAGCAGCTGCAGCGCCTGACTGCGGGCAAGCGTGCGCCCGCGATAAACCTTAAGGCTCAAAGGTTACTCCTTGGGGAAAACGAGGCCGTCGATGCAAACGTCAACGCGCTCGACCTCGACGCCCACCTGAGCATCGATGGCGGCGACCACGGCGGCGCGAACGGCCTCGGCGAGTTTCTTGAACGGATAGCCAAAGAACACCACGACACGCACGGTGAGTGCGAGCTTGTCGCCGACGACCTCGGCCTCGACCGCCGGCTCGGAAGCCGGGGCCTTGGACGAGAGCATCATGGAGACAAGGTTGGTGGCAAGGTCCTTGACGCCAACGGAGGCGATGCCCTCGACATCCGACACGGCGCGCGAGACGATGGCGGTCAGAACATCGGGCGAAATGCCGATGCCGTCAATCTTGATTTCCTGGGGCATGAGTCCTCCTAGAAGAGTTGGTTGCTAGACGCGGGAGACGAACTTGCCGTCGCGGGTGTCAACCTTGATGACCTCGCCCTCGTTGAGGTACATGGGGACCTGGATGACAGCGCCGGTGTCGATCGTGGCCGGCTTGGTGGAACCCTGGACGGTGTCGCCCTTAAAACCCGGGTCGGTCTGGACGATGGTGGTCTCGATGAACATCGGCGGGGTCACGCCCATGAGCTCATCGTCGGCAAAGAGCAGCTGACAGATGTCGTTCTCGCGCAGCCACTTGGAGTTCTCGCCCACCATGTCCTCAGGAACGGGAACCTGCTCATAGGTCTCATTGTCCATGAAGATGTAATCGGCGCCATCGTTATAGAGGTACTGGAACTCACGGGTGGTGAGCATAACGCTCTCGAACTTGGTGCCGGCGTTGCAGGTGTTCTCGACGACGCGGCCGCTCTTGATGTCGCGGGTCTTGTAGCGCACAAACGCGCCGCCCTTGCCCGGCTTGACATGCTGGAACTCGACGATGGTGTAGACCTTGTCCTTAATGCGGAGACCGAGGCCGTTCTTGAAGTCGGCGGTAGAAATGGTAGGCATAGTGACCTTTCTTGTTATGGGCAGAACGCACAAGCGCCCAAATTACATACGACCGAAATTATACACTTGCAGACGGCGCCTGCAGCGAGCGCATAAAAAGAGAACGCGGGGCGTCCGAATCTATCCGGACGCCCCGCCCCAAAAATCTATCGAAATAGGCTAGCAATCGATGACGTGAAGATCATGCGACGTCTTGGTGAAAGGCTCATAGCCGTTCTCGGTGACCACGCCGTAGTCCTCCAGGCGCACGCCGCCCACACCGGGCAGGTACACGCCGGGCTCCATGGTGACAACCGAGCCAACCTCGATGATATTCTTGCTGCGGTTAAAGTTGGGCAGCTCGTGGATGTCGATACCGACGCCGTGACCCAGGCCATGGTTGTAGTAATCGCCATAGCCGGCATCACCGATGATCTTCTTGGAAAGCTTGAAAATGTCGTTGCCCTCGACGCCCGGATGGATGGCGGCGACGCACTCCTCGTGGGTGCGGCGTACGAGTGCGTACAGGTCGAGCTGCTCCTGGGTAGGCTCGCCCATCACGACGGTGCGCGTCATGTCGGAACGATAATCGCAGTAGCCCGCACCGTAATCCATGAGGACGAAGTCGCCCTTCTCAATCACGCGGTCACTCGGCACGGCATGCGGGTTGGCGGTATTGGGGCCGCTCGCCACGATAGAGCCGAAGGCCAAGCTATCGGCGCCATTGGCAAACATAAAGTTCTCGAGCTCGTTGCGAACCTGCTTCTCGGTCATACCGGGCTTAATAAAGCCGAGCATGTGCTGGAAGGCGGCATCGGTGATCGACTGCGCATGGCGCATGAGCTCGATCTCCTCGGCATCCTTGATGGCGCGCATCTTGCGAATGTCGTCATGCATCAGCGGCAGCATGCAGGCGACGGAACGATCCTCCAGACCACGCTGAATACCCTGGTAGAAGTTGATCTGCATGTCGTCCTCGACAGCGCAGACGCGGCACTTGTTGGCCGCGATCTTGCCGGCGACCCAACCGGGGATGGTGCCCTCGTCCATGTCGTAGACCCAGGGGCTGCCGGCAGGCGTGTTCTCCTCAAAGCTGTTGAGGTAGCGCGAGTCGGTATGGAACAGGCACTGATCAGCCGTAATAAACGCGGCGTGCGGGAACTCGAAGGTGTAATCGAAGACGCCCTTCACGCCCGTGAGCCAACGAAGATTGGCCTCGTCGCGCACGACGATAGCGTCGTAGCCGCGCTCAGCCATCAGGGTACGGACACGCTCGATACGACCGGCAGGACCGGCAGCAAACTCAGACATGCAGATTCCTTTCTTGTTGTCTCAAAAAGTGCGGGACGGGCTTCAACCGAACGACGGAATCGCATGCGATCCGCAACCGATTGGAAACCCGCCCCTCAACATGATACGAAAGACGATGGATGTCAATAAATCTCAGAGAAGTTCTTTGCGAGAAGCCAAGTAGGCGTGAGCATGGCGCTCAAGAACCTCGTCCTCAACGCTCGTAAGACGAATGGCGCCGAGTGCCGCGGGCAGCGGCAACATGCTGCGGTTCGAGCGGACAAACTGCTGCCTGCGGAACTCCTCGATATATGCGGCAGGCTCCAGATCGAAGGCAAGCTCCTCGATGCCAAAGTCCTCCAGGCAGTCATCGACCTCAAAGACGTAATCGATATCGAAGTCGCAGGCATCATGTGCTAGGCGCGCCTCAAAGCGCATGCCCTCGGACAACAGCTGGTAGGCAGGGACCTGCGAAGCGGCATCGCCCAAGCAGGCGCGCAGGGTACGCTCCCCCGTCTTGCCAAAATCGAGCGCATGGCGGGCGCTCGGGTTCGTGGCCATCAGTACGTCCTTGCGGGCAGTCTGAGACCACTGAATGGCATTGACGAGCGCGACCTCCTCGCCCGCGAGAATCTCGGGGACGGTCTCAGTAAACTGATTCCAGCGGGACTTGCTGCTCGAAAGCATGGTGCCAACAAGTACCGCATAGCCGAGCCTGAGGTCCTTGGGGTGGGCCTCGCGTACAAGGTCGAGGTCACACACGACCAAGCCCGGCTCGGGACGGAACGCGATAGCGGGAAGCGCATTCGCCGACGAGGCGACGAGCGGCTTCATGGTCGTCGCAACCGTGAGCATGGCGTCGAGCGTCGTCGGCAGCAAGGCGCACTCGGTGCGACCGCACCACTGATTGGCACACCAGCAAACGACCGAACAGGTCGCCGTGTCACCGACAGCGACAACAAGATCGTCGCAGGTAATACCGTTAACCGACAGGGCGCCAAAGACGGTATCGGCATCGGCCAGCGTAGCGCCGGCAGGAGAAACCTCGAGGGCGAGCAGCGACACGGCAAAACCGGCGTCGACCAGCGCATGCTCGACGACCTCGCCAAAACGCTCGGATGTGGCGTCGTTCCAAACAACCATCGCGCGCTTAGGCTTGCCCACAGCCGAGGCAAACATGCGCGACAGCTCCTCGAACGCGCCCAATCCGACGCGGACATCGACACTGCGGTTTTGGAAATTGATAAGTTGACGGCGAATCATAGCAGTCCACGCTCCAAAAGCTTCTCGGCACAAAGGTAGGAAACGTCCTCGAAGGACTTGTTGCGAATATCAAGGGTAATATCGGCGGCTTGGCGATACAGCGGACGGCGATGCTCAAACAGGCGCGCGGCGTGCTCGGGCGAGCGGAAATCAGGCCGGGTATCGGAGCGGCGAATCTGGCGCAGCGAGTCCTCAAAGTCGCCTTCGAGGTACACGCATGTACCCATCTCGTGCATCAACTCAATGTTCACCGGCGTCTCGACAATGCCACCCCCGCACGATACCAGCAGGCTGCGCTCGCTTTGAAGCGAACGGAGTGCCGAGGTCTCGAGCTCGCGAAAACGATCCTCGCCCTCTGTCTCAAAAATCTCGGTCACCGACTTGCCGCATCGACGCACAACCAAACGATCGGTATCGATGAATCGACGCTTGAACATAGTGCCCACGTTGCGCGCAAGCGTCGACTTGCCCGCACCCAAAAAGCCGATAAAGAAGATATGGTCGCAGCCGTGTTTGATGTGCTGAGACATGGCGAAACCTATTCCTCGCAGGGAAGGTCGCGCAGGGCCCGGCGCTCAAAGATACGGAAGATCTGCGTGTACCACAGGTCCTGGGTTGCCTGCGGCTTGACCAGAATAGTGTCAACGCCGGCAAAGTTACCGCTCCACACGTCCGTGTAAAGCTGATCGCCGATCAGCACGGCCTCGTTGGTCGTGGCGCCCAGACGCTTAAGACCCGCTTTGAGGGCAAAGGGCGCCGGCTTCATGGCGTGGCTGATGGCCTCGAGCCCCAACTCGCGCGCCGACGCCATAACCTGGTCGCGATGCCAGTTATTGGACACCATGCACAGCTTAAAGCCCTTAGCATGGGCGGCTTTGAGCCAAGCGGAAACCGCAGCGGGTACCTGCTCGGTATCACGCGGCACCAAGGTGTTGTCGCGGTCGAGTAGAATGGCGCGCTTGCCGTCGGCCCACAGGGTATCGAGATCGATGCGGTCGACTGAGGCAACATATCGTTTGGGGCTAAAAATCCTCATGATCAATTCCAAGACTGTTGGTGCTCTTCGTAGGTCTTCGAGAAATACTCCTCGTCCTGTGTAATGTAGAAATACAGGTCATCGGAGTCGGTCGGCTCAAGGGTAGCCTTGAGCGCCTCGAGTGACGGAGAGCAGATGGGCGTGGGCGGCAGGCCCTCGTGCTTATAGGTGTTATATGGGCTATCGCTCTGCAGGTCGTCGGCGGTAACCTCGCCGCCGGTGACATACATCATGGTCGCATCGCTATTGAGGTAACGCAGGCCATCGAGCTTGCCGGCCAGACGGTTATAGAAAACCGATGCCACATGCGCGCGCTGATCGGCGTTGAGGCCCTCGCGCTCGACGATCGAGGCAAGATTAACGATGTCGTAATCGGACATCTCCACGCCATAGCGCTCCTTGATCTTGGCCTCGCAGCTGGCGAAATCGAGCGACTTATACTCGGTGTTGAACTGGTCAAGCATGGCGCGAATCACATCATCGGCAGACGGGTCCTTACCCAACGAATACGTCTTGGGGAACAGGAAGCCCTCGAGCGAATCGTTCGCGGCGCCTTCAAGGAAGCTATAGTCCTTCACATAATTGCTCGCCTTAGCCTGGTTAAGGAAGTCCTCCTTGGAGATGCCGTCGTATGCCTTGGCCACGCGGTCAGCGACCTGGTCAACCGTCAATCCCTCAGGGATAGTCAGCGCATCGGAGCCCGCATTGGGGCCTTCCATGAGCTGCTGAACGACCTTGGTCGCGTCCATGAGCGTGGTGAACGAATACTTACCCGGCTTGAGCGACATGTCGGCGTTGAGCTTTTTGACCGCAGCGTAATAATCCTTGGGATTATCGACGATATGGTTCTCGGAGAGAATCGAAGCGATGGTGTCACCCGAGGCACCATCGGGAATCGTGATAGTAACTTGCTGGCCAGCAGCGACTTTCGCATCCTCACCGCCAAAGAAGCCCTTGACGGCCGGCACGACAAAGAAAACGATCGCGACAAGCGCAAGCACGGCGGCGACGCCGCCGATAATCATAGGCACCGGGGAGCTTTTCTTTTGGGCGCCGCGGCGGGCGTGCGTGTTATAGCTCGAGCGCGTGGCCGGAGCAACGCCATGCGAACCATGAACATGATGTGCGTGGGAGCGTGATTGCGGGGCCTGCCCCTGCGTGCGCTGGGCAGGAGCCTGTTGCTTAAAACGAGCGCCGCCAGCGGGCCGCGCGGGACGAGCGGCGGGCTGTTGAGCAGCACGCTGAGTAGGCTGAGCCGAACGCTGCGTCGGCTGTGCCGGGCGCTGACCAGGCTGAGCAGGACGCGGCGCGGGCTGCCGTGTACGACTCTGCTGGCGCGGATCGGGAGCGCTAGACATGCTGAACCTCCTCGTTTTTACGATCGAGCCATGTCTGCAAGAACAGGCTGGCGGCGATCATGTCAATCTTGCCCCTCATCTGCTTTTCGTTAAGCCCCTGCTCTCGCAGGATTCGCTTGGCCTCCTGCGAGGACAGACGCTCGTCCTCAAACTCCAGCGGAAGTTCGAGCTCGTCGGCAATCTTTTGGGCCACGGCGGCGACGCGCTCGGCCTGGGGGCCGGGCTCACCGGCCATGGTCAAGGGACGTCCGCTTACCAGGATATCGGGCTCATAGTCCTCGACCAGGTAGCGAAACGTCTTTGCCATGCCAGTGACCTCGGCAGCAGGAAGCACCTTGACAGGCATCGCCATCTTGCCATCACGGCTCGAGACGGCAATGCCAATCCTGGTCTCCCCTATGTCCAGCGCGAGCGCGACCACAGTGACAGCCTAGGTTCTTAGACGCCGAGCGCGGTCTTGGCGGCCGCGAGGGCATCGGCGATACCGGCAGCGTTCTTGCCACCGGCCTGGGCCATGTTGGGACGACCGCCACCGCGGCCATCGACCAGGCCCGCGATCTGCTTGATCACGTTGCCGGCGTGGAAACCGGCCTTCACGGCGTCATCGGAGCCGGCGGCGAGCAGGGCCGGGGTGCCCTTCTCGGTCACGCTGGCGACGACGCAGGCGACGGGGCCGGCGACCTTCTGGTGCACGGTATCCCAAACGTTGCGCAGGTCTGCGGCCTCGAGACCCTGAAGCTCAGCGACAACGAGCTTGTAGCCATTCAGCTCGACAGCGCCGTCGATGGCGCTAGATATGGCGTCGGAGGAGCCACCGGTGAGCGCCTTCTTGAGTTTGTTGGAAGTCTCGCGCAGCTCGGCCTGCAGGTTCTCCACGCGGGCAGGAACCTCGTCGACGCGGCACTTGAGCGCAGCGGCGGCGGCGTCAACGAGCGCCAGGCGGTCGGCCATGTAATCGAGAGCGCCCTTGGAGGTCACGGCCTCGATACGGCGGACATTCGAGCCCGTGGAGGATTCGGAGATGATCTTGAACAGACCGATCTCGGCGGTGTTGGCGGCATGCGTACCACCGCAGAGCTCGCGGGAGAACGGCTGGTCCTCGGCGCCCACGGAGACGACGCGGACGACGTCGCCGTACTTCTCGCCAAAGAGGGCGACAGCACCGGCGGCCTTGGCCTCGTCGATGCCCATGACGCGGGTCACGACCGGCTTGGAAGCGAAGATCTGCTGGTTGACCAGGTCCTCGACAGCCTTGAGCTGCTCGGAGGACAGGGCCTCGAAGTGCGTGAAGTCAAAGCGCAGGTGCTCGGGCGTCACCAGCGAGCCGGCCTGGGAGACATGCTCGCCCAGGACCTGCTTAAGCGCAGCGTCGAGCAGGTGGGTGGCGGTGTGGTTGCGACGCAGGAAACCACGGCGCTCGGCGTCGAGCGCGGCGGTCACGGTAGCGCCGACGGTCAGCGTGCCCTCGGCAACGTGCGCGACGTGGGCATACAGGCCGTTGTGGTTCTTGGTGTCGGAAACGGTCAGCGAAACGCCCTCGGCGGACAGCTCACCGGCATCGCCCTGCTGGCCGCCCATCTCGGCGTAGAACGGGGTGCGGTCGAGCACGACCTCAACGTCCTCGCCGGCGGCAACGGACTCGACGGACTCGCCGTTGCGAACGATGGCGACAACATTGGCGCCCTCAATGACGTCGTTGTCATAGCCGTCGAATTCGGTCGCGGCAACCTTGTCGGAAAGCTCGACCCACACGTCGTTGAAGCTACCCCAGGCGTCGCCCTTGGCGTTGGCGCGGGCGCGTGCCTTCTGGTCCTCCATGCAGGCGGTGAAGCCGTCCATGTCGACGTCGTGGCCAGCAGCGCCGGCGATCTCGACGGTCAGGTCGATGGGGAAACCAAAGGTGTCGTGCAGCTTAAACGCGACGTCGCCCGGAAGGACGGCGCCGTCGGCGAGCGCGGCCAAGGCCTCGTCCAGGTAAACGCGGCCGTTGTCGAGCGTCGTGGAGAAACGCTCCTCCTCGGAAGCGACGATACCCTTAACGAGCGCGACGTTTTTGAGCAGCTCGGGATAGGCCTCGCCCATCTGAGCGTTGACTTCGTCGATAAACTTGGTCAGGAAGGCGCCCTCGATGCCCAGCAGGCGACCGTGGAACACGGCGCGGCGGAGCAGGCGGCGAAGGACGTACTCGCGGCCCTCATTACCGGGGAGGATGCCGTCAGAGATCATAAAGTCGACGGCACGGGAGTGATCGGCGATGATGCGCAGCGAGCGGCTGGCGCCGGAGTAGTCATCGGCGTCATAGGTCTTACCGCTAATCTCCTCACCGAGTTTGATGAGGTGCTGCATCAGATCGCCGTCGTAATTGGCGGTCTTATGCTGCATGATGGCAGCCATGCGCTCCAGGCCCATGCCCGTATCGAGGTTGCGGTGCGGCAGCTCCGGCATGGAGCCGTCCTCCTGGCGGTCGTACTGGGTAAAGACGAGGTTCCAGAACTCCAGGAAGCGGTCGCAGTCGCAGCCGGGCTTGCAGTCGGGGCTGCCGCAACCGACCTCCTCGCCCATGTCAAAATAGATCTCGGAGCACGGACCGCAGGGGCCGGTGGGGCCGGCGGCCCAGAAGTTATCGTCCTCGCCCAGGCGCGAGATGTGGTCCTCGGCAACGCCCAGGGAGCGCCACACGTCATGGGTCTCGTCGTCCTCGGTAAAGACGGTGAAGTACAGGCGGTCGAGCGGCAGCTTGAACTCCTTGGTGATGAGCTCAAAGGCCCAAGCGCAGGCCTGCTGCTTAGAGACGCCGCCAAAGGAGAAGTCGCCGAGCATCTCAAAGAAGGACAGGTGACGGCCGTCCTCGCCGATGCAGTCGATGTCGTTGGTGCGGACGCACTTCTGGCAGGAGATCGCGCCGATCTCCTTCATGGTCTTCTTGCCCTGGTAGTACTCCTTAAACTGGTTCATGCCGGCGTTGGCAAGCAGCAGCGAGGGATCGTCGGGAACAAGGGACGAAGAAGGATAGAGCTTAAGACCGCGCTCCTCAAAGAAGTTGAGGAACTTGGAGCGGATCTCGGCCGTAGTCATTGACGGGTAGTCAGCACTCATAGAGGGAATCTCCTCGGTTTCACATCGAAACAGTTCAAACGTAACGATATTACCATCCCGCCGCGCCCATGCAAAAAAGAGGGCCGCCAAACAGCGACCCTCCAGCGAAAGTGCACGTTATTTAGGACCGAGCAAGCCTTTGAAAAAAGGCTGCTGTAGAATTACATATAAGAGTCACCCGGAAGGAGCGATCGATGAAAAGTAAACGATTTGTCCTGAATGCACTTCTGGTAGTAGTACTTTTAGCGCTCTTGGCCTTCTCCCAATGGTACGCAAACCAACCAGCATTTGGCTACGTACTGTATGCAGTGACGTCCGGCGACAACGCTTATTGCCCTCTACGCGCAATTGACATTCTCTATTTCTATGTAGCCGGCCCCTTATCAATCGCTTTGCTCGTGTTTCTTGTCTTTTACAACATCAAGAAACGCTAACAGAGCCTATTTGGAATCCGAATCGTCCATGGAACCGTCGATGCCGGTTTTGGTGTCGTCGTCCGTATTGGAATCGTCATCCTTGGCGAAGGGGTTCTTGAAAAAGCCTGTCGCGTCGGGCTGAAGACCCGACAGCTTAATCCAGGGATTATCGAGCTCAGGCTTGGGCATAGCCTGGGCCTCGGGCGCGGTTTCGTTGCCGATGAGCTCGGACTCATAGATGAACGTATCGTCTCCAAGCGCGTCATAGGCGGCGACCGGGTTGCCCTCGGCATCGCGATACGGCGTGCCCTTAAACACGGCACCATCGTATGCCACAAGCTGGCGGCCGGTCTCGTTCTCGAAGTAATACACGAAGATACCCTTCAGAGCCGCGCACAGCGGAATGGCGATGACCATGCCGATGGGGCCCATGAGTGCCGAACCAATAACGAGGGCCGTCAGGCTCATGATGGGATGCACCTGGACCGAGCTCTGCATGACCTTAGGCGAAATGACGTTGTCGGTGACATTTTGTGCCACCATAGTCACGATCAAGGTCCATAACGCCAGCATCGGGCTGAACATAAAGCCGAGCACCGTGGCGATCGCCGCGCTCACCCAGGGTCCAACAACCGGAACCAAGTGCATGATGCCGGTAAAGATGGCCATGAGTGCGGCATACGGATGCCCGATGATCGTAAAGCCGATAAAGGCGAGGATGCCACCGCAGATCGACGTTACGACCATGCCACGCATGTAGCCGCCGACCGAGCGCGAAAGAATCGCGACCATAAAACGGTACGAGGTCTCCTTTTCCTGACCAATGATGGTGCAGACCTCGTGGTGCATACGGGGATAGTCGCAGGCCAACCAATAGGCAAGCACTAAGCCAAGAAAGATAACAAACAGCTGCGACGCGGTATTGGTGATGAGGGGGAATACACCACGGCCAAGCTCGGCGGCAATCTGTGAGACATACTTGGACGCCACCGTAACGAGCGAAGAAAGGTTATCGTCCAGATACTCCTTGAGCGGCGTGTTGTTGAGCGTCTTGGCATGCGAGATCATCTCATTGAGGTCGCCACCGGCAACACGAAGCTGCTCGGGCAGGCGGCTCAGGACTTCCATGATCTGACCAAAGAGAATCGGCGACAAGATGCAAACGACGCCGACGAGCACGGCAACGACCACAATAAGCGCGATGAGCGAACCGATGCCGCGATTCACACCATGGTGCTCGAGCCAGTTGGTGATCGGCGACATCACAAAGGCGATGATGGAGCCGACTGCCAAAAACTCGATAACCGGCGCCAGGATGCCCATAAGGTTAAAGATGACGGCAGCGATGACAATGCAGCCGACGACGCCCCAAATGCGCAGCGTCAGAATACGGGTATCGCGAAGCGTGCGGTCGGTTTGTTGGGGGTGCTCACTCATGAACGAACCATCACTCCGTCGGGGTCAATCTTGTCTTGAATCTTCTTAAGGGTACGGCGCAGCAGGCGCGAGACCTGTACCTGCGAGATGCCCAGCTTCTTGGCGATCTCGATCTGGGTCATGCCCTTCACAAAGCGCAGCTCGATCACCTCGCGCTCGCGCGGCGAGAAATCGCGAATGGCCTCCTCAATCACCAGGCGGTCATCGGTAAAGTCGAGCTCGTTGTCGTCGTCGGCATAGCGGTCGAGAATCGAAGGCGCATCGTCGGAGTCGGATGCACCGGGGGCCTCGATGGGCACCGAGGTATAGGCCGAGGACGATTCCATGGCTTCGAGCACCTCGTCGACGGTCACGCCCAAGTAATCGGCGATTTCCTCAACCTTGGGCGAACGCTGAAGCTCGTTGGTGAGCTTGTCGGTAGCCTGGTTGACCTTGGCAGAGAGCTCCTGCAGACGACGCGGCACGCGCACACTCCAGCCTTTGTCGCGGAAGTGACGCTTAATCTCGCCCAGGATGGTGGGCGTGGCAAACGTCGTGAACTCAAGTCCGCGCTCGGGATCAAAGCGGTCGATAGCCTTGAGCAAGCCCAGATAGCCGACCTGCAAAAGGTCATCGAGCGGCTCGCCACGGTTCTTAAATTTGTTGGCAAGAAACCTTACCAGGTTCATATGGGACATAACGAGCTGCTCGCGGGCATCCGGATCACCGGTCTCCTTATAACGACGAAACAGCTCGCGGGTTTTCTCCTTGTCCCAAGCGGTCTTGCCGCTCCGGGAACGTTCGGTCATATTAGATATCCGCCTTGAGGTCGAGGGAAAGCGTTAGGGGCGCCGTAGTCTTTTCGTAGGAATCGCACACGCTCGCCAAAATGAGCTCGGCATATACGGCAGCCTGGTCATCCTCATCGACAGTCGCCTGATCGCCAAAGGTAAAGGTCATACCCACATGAGATTCGTCGACATCGAATTTAATCGAGATATCGTCGGAATCAACGGCCGTGCAGCCAAAGATGAAGGCTTCCTCGGCGGCCATACGAATATCCTCGATACGATCGACGGACATAGAGCACAGGGCGCCGACGTTGGCGGCCGTCATGCGCACCAAGCGCGCGAGACGCGGATCACCGGCAACGCTCAGCGTAATGGGGCAGGTTGCTTCGCTACTCATCGCAGGACTCCTCGGAGGTCTCGGCGGGCGTATAGGTGTAATACTGAGCAGGCTTGACTGCGGCCTTCTGAGCCGCATCCGCACCATCGACGTCCTCGTCCTCAGCCTCACCAATCAGAACGCGCTCGGTAGGCTGCTCGGCCTCGGCGGCGGCAGCGGCGAGCTTGCGATCGGCGTCGGTTGCAGGAGCCTTCACCTTATTGAAGAGCTTCTGCACGGCGCCAGCCGCAGAGTCGGTCACACTCGACACGGCGTTGCTTGCCTCGGCCACGCTACCCGTGACCTCGGAAATGTCGCGAACCACGGCTTCGACCTCTACAAGATTGGAGGTAAGGGCGTCAACCGCGGTCTTGCTCGACTTGAGCAGCGGCTCCACCTGGGCAAGTGCCGGCGTAAGCTCGTCTACGGCGCCATCGAGCTTTGCCACCACGGGCTGTGCCTCGGCGAGTGTGTTATTGAGGTCGCTCACCGTCTTGTCGAGCGAGTCGACGACGGTGCGGGTCTTGCGCAGCGTGAGCGCGAGCTCGATAACAGCCCACACGCCGGCAACGGCAAGTAGCAGCAGGGCGATTTGAATGGGACTCATACAAGCCTCCCAAAGGAATCGAAATACAGACGCTGTTCATGGTACCCCAAAGAAGGGGAAAGATACCCAAAGGGAATGCGCGAGGCGCCAATGACCTACTTGGGAGCGTTGCCGCTACGGTCGCGCTCGCTTTGCTCCACACGCCACTCTTCCCAACCGCGGCCGGCAGGCTGCCAGAACGCGCCGCGCTCCAGGCCCTCGGGCAAATAGCGCTGGTCGACCCAGCCTTCGGGATAATCATGCGGATACTTATACACACCATATTCGTCGCTGCCCGGGCGATGACGGTCGCGCAGATAACTCGGCACCTCGCGCAAGCCGCTGCTATGAATATCGGCCAGCGCCGCATCGATCGAAGCCTCGCACGCGTTGGATTTTGGCGCCAAGCACACATAGAGCGCAGCCTGAGCCAGGTTAATGCGACATTCGGGATAGCCAATGACCTCGGCAGACTTAAACGCGGCATGCGCCACCAAAAGCGCCTGCGGATCGGCGTTGCCAACATCCTCAGAAGCGTGGATCATAATACGGCGCGCAATAAACTTGGGATCCTCCCCTGCGTCAATCATGCGCGCGAGCCAATAGATCGTGGCATCGGGGTCGCTGCCGCGCATAGACTTAATAAACGCACTGATAATGTCGTAGTGCATGTCGCCGTTTTTGTCATACGAAAAACCACGACGCGGGTTGGCAATCTTAACGTCATCCACGGTGATGGGATAGCGCTCCCCCGCCGCCGGCGCTGGCGTCCCGTCCGTATCGGGACGCGTGACGGCAATCTCGCTCGCAAGCTCGAGCGTCGTGAGCGCCGAACGAGCGTCACCCGCGGCCAGCGCGCAGATGGTTTTAACCACATCCTCATCGGCCGAGAACTTGCCGTTCAGACCCTGCGGTGCCTCGAGCGCACGCTCGATGAGCGTCGCGATGTCCTCGTCCTTTAAGTGCTCAAGCTCCACCACGCGACCACGCGAGAGCAACGCCGAGTTGACCTCGAAGTACGGATTCTCCGTCGTGGCGCCAATCATAATGACGGTGCGGTCCTCAACCGCATGCAGCAGGGCATCCTGCTGCGACTTAGAGAAGCGATGGATCTCGTCGATGAATAGAATAGTGCGGCGGTCGTAGGTATTCAGGCGCGTCTTGGCCTCGTCAATCACGCGACGCAGGTCCTTCACGGTACCCGTCACGGCGCTGACCTCGACAAACTCGCTCTTGGTATGGTTAGCGATAATGTGGGCCAGCGTCGTTTTGCCCGTACCGGCCGGCCCATACAGAATCACACTCGACAGCACGTCATGCTCAATCGCAGCACGCAGCCACGAGCCCTTACCGACGGCCTTTTGCTGACCCACGTACTCGTCGAGCGAATTGGGGCGCATGCGCACCGCGAGCGGCGCATTTTTAAAGGAACGCTCGCGCGTCGAGGCAGAAAAAAGGTCGTCCATAGCCATCCCGTGCATCAATCAAAAACGTTTTCTACTAACAGTATACCGGAAAGATACGAACTACCGTTCGTTAATATAGGTACGGTGCGGAAACTCCAGACCAGGGAACAACTTGCTCGTGAGCTCGCAGAAATAGCCGTCCGTCATGCTCGCGATGTAATCCACCACCGCTTGATCCTTGTCATCCTGCCAGGCATAGGCGCGATCGTAGTAGGAAAGCTGCTGCTGAATGCGAGAAATATGATGCTTAAAGATGTACGAGGACTCGTCACCTTCGTTTATATCCTGCAGGCAACGGTCGTAGAGCTTTTCGAACGCCTCGCGCAGCTCCGCCTCGGAATCGCCTTCGATGCCGCCCTTGCTATAGATCTTTACGTAGTTCTCGCGCTTGGCTCGGCGGATTTCCTCAAACAGCTCCTCACTCATCTCGATGCGCGGCTTGCCATAGCTGTGCTCAACGATATCGATGGAGGCATGCGTAAGGATCCAGCTGTTGTATGCCCCACCCAGGCCATCGTCAAACGCGTCGGGCGCCAGCAGGCCCGCCGCAATGGCGTCTTGGCGATCGCGCCCAACGTAGGCAAGGATATCCGAGATGCGGACCACGCAGCCTTCGAGCGTCATGGGACGCAGGTGCTCAATTGCGCTATAGCCCTTGGCAATGCAGCCCTCAACCGTCTGATCGAACTGGTCAAAGGAACCCATGTCCGAGAGCTCAAACACGCGTTGCTCGTACTCGCCGTTATGGCACAGCACGCCATCAAGCGTCTGGAGCGACACGTTGCGGCCATACAGCGCATCGAGCACGCGGACCGACTGCACGTTATGGAAAAAGAAGCGGCCGGTACGCTCGTGATAGATATCGTTGAGAAAGCGCTCACCGGCATGGCCGAAAGGCGTGTGGCCCAAGTCGTGGCCCAGGCCAATCGCCTCGATCAGATCGCAGTTAAGCCCCAGGGCGTGACCGATATCGCGCGCGATGCGCGAGACAAGCTGCACGTGCAAACCGCGGCGCGACAGATCGTCATTGCTACGGAAGCTGAAGACCTGCGTTTTGCCTGCATAACGCGTGTACGCCGGAAGATGAAGAATCTTTTCGGTATCGCGCATAAACGCCGGACGCATAAGCGTGCCTTTGTCGGCAGCGCGATCAATACGACGAATGACCTGGTTGTCGTTGCAACGATACGGGTTGACAGAACCCGAAGCACGATCGGCGGAAATGTGCTCGACAAGCTCGGGCGACAACGCCGACGGAATACGGTCCATGCGCGCCTTAATGACGGCCGTTTCTTGATTAGTTGCCATGGCATGCTCCTTAAGAAGGATGCGCAATCGGTTACAATGTGCAGCCCACGACCTCGATTATGGCAAATATCGGCACCAAAAATGGCAGCAATGGCAGGGAGCGCGATTTTGTGAAGAGGCAGGAGAGGGCCAGGGCCAGGAGCGCGACGGCAAATGCCACGATGCCGCCCAGAGGGTCGAGCGTGCAAAGCGCGAAGAGCGCCTTGACGTCCCCCATGCCGATGCCGGGGGCTTGACGGAGGTGCCGCCAGAGCGACTCAGTGAGCACAAGGGCAAGGTAGACGATGACCGCAAGACCGGCGTGGTCAAGCGCCGTATTAACACCTTTGTCGAGCCAAACGCCTGTTAACGCCGCCACGGCACACGCGCCGGCAAGCGCATTCGGAAACCGCCGCTCACGGGCATCAACCATCGCACCGGCAAAGATGCAAATCCAAAATGGGATGTAGGACATTGTGCACCTCCATGGACAGCTGCTCAAACGCAAAAACCACCACAAAGGTGCCTGTCCCCTTTGCGGTGGTTTTGGTGGTGGTTATTTGGCGCCTTGCATGACCTCGTCGAGAGTAACGTTGACTGCGTGCTGCGTCGGGACCCAGTCGACCTTCAGGAACAGGGCTGCCACCGTGATGGGGATATAGCTGAACATAAAGATCGGGAAGGTAAACAGGTTGGTCACCAAACGCCACTTTTGAGCGCAGTGGATGTGCTTGTACTCGAAGATGGTCGTGAGTAGCGCCAGGATAAAGAAGGTCTGGTACATCATCACGAAGGTCATAATGAGCGAGGCGGCACAAGCCTGCATCTCGACCTCGGTGGCCAAGAAGCCGTGCGAAAGCCCGCCCACGATGAGGAAGGTCGCGTTGGCGAGCATGGAGATCAGGGACAGCAGCATGCCCGGAGCGATGGTCATAAACATGTCATAAGCGGCAAAGCGATGATAGCGGAAGGTCGACTTGACCAAGTGCTTACCATAAGTAAAGAACACCTGGTAGAAGCCCTTGGTCCAACGCATGCGCTGTTTCCAGGACGCCTTAAACGTCACGGGCTGCTCGTCAAAGAACTCCGCCGGCGCATAACCGATGCGAATGCCGTGAATGGCGCAGAACGTGGTGAACTGGATATCCTCGGTCAACGTATGGAACTGCCAACCGTGCATGCCCTCGATAACACTGGCGGAGATGAGGTAGCCCGAACCCGAGACAGCGCAGGACGTCTTGCAGATATTACGCGCGTTGTTGAGGAAGCGGGCCTCGCGCAGATACCAGGTGGCGTTGGCCGCAGAGATCCACGAGCTGCCGAAGTTCTTGGAATTGCGATAGCTCGTGACCACATGGAAGCCCTGGTCAAAGGCATCATTCATCTTGGAGACGTAATCGCGGGAGATAACGTTGTCGGCATCGAAGATAAAGTAGCCCTCAAACGTGTCGGGATACTCGTTGAGAATGCGATCGAAACCAAAGTCCATGACCCAGCTCTTGCCTTTGCGGGCCAGGTCATTGCGCTCGTAAACAATGGCACCGGCCTCGCGCGCGAGCTGTGCGGTGTTGTCGGTGCAGGCGTCGGCAACGACAAAGACCTCGATGAGCTCGGACGGATAATCCTGGTCCTTGATGGAGCGTACGAGATTGGCAATTACGGCCTCCTCGTTATGCGCCGCGATAAAGAAGGCATAGCGGTGGAGTTTTTTGGCCTTGGGAGGCGCGACTTCGCCACGAAGAGCGCCGATGACAAAGAAGACCACCTGGTACAGAAAGCAGACCGTGAGCAGCGTGACGACAATCTGGTTGAAAATCACGATGGGCGTGTTGGTTTGTAAAAAGGCGAGCATGCAGGCTCCCAGGAACGCGTTACGTAAACAATCGTATATCTTACCGCAGGCTTACCGAGTTCAAGAAACCACCTAATACCGGCTAGGCTTCGAGAAGACCGAGCTGCGGAACGATGTCGTCGCCAGCGGCAGTACGACCGAGTGAGCGCGGAGCCAGGTCGTCGAGAACCGCAGCGAGATCCCACGGCAGCTCATCGCGGCACTCAATACGCTCCCCCGTCACGGGATGGTCGAATGCGACGCGCCAGGAATGAAGGAATTGCCTGGTCAGACCCTGATCGGCGCGTGCATCGCACTTGCCGTAGAGCGGATCGCCTACGCAAGCGTGGTTGATATGACGCATGTGTACGCGAATCTGATGCGTACGGCCCGTAAACAGGTGGCACTCGACGAGCGTATAGCCGTCGTCAAAACGCGTGGAATCGTAGCGCTCAAGGACCTTAAAGGTCGTAATGGCCTGGCGCGCAAAGGGGTCATCAGAAACCGCCATCTTGACACGGTCGCGCGTAGACCGGGCAATGCCGGTGTTAATGGTCCCCTCGTCCATGGCAATGTGACCGTGAACAAGTGTGATATAACGACGGTCGAGCGTACGCGTGCGGATAAGATTTTGAAGCGCGCGTTGGGTGTCGTCGTCTTTTGCCGCGAGCATAAGGCCCGAGGTATCGCGATCCAGGCGATGCACGATGCCGGGGCGGTCCTCGCCCTGCACGGTGCCCAGATGGTCGATACCGCAGTGATAGACCAGGGCATTCGCGAGCGTACCGCTCTCATGACCATGCGCAGGATGGCACACCAGGCCGCGCTGCTTGGAGAGCACAATGAGATAATCGTCCTCATAGCGAATGTCGAGCGGGATGGCCTCGGGAATCACATCGGTGGGATCGTGCGGCTCGGGCAAATCGACCGAAATACGATCGCCGGCTCGCACGGCGTACTTTTTGGACAGGCAGGTCTCGCCATTGACAGCGACGGCGCCACCCTCGATCAAATGCGCGCAGGCAGAACGTGTAGGGCAGCCGTCATTGGCGCCCAGATAAGCGTCAAGACGCTGACCGGCGGCATCGTCGGCAACAAGGATATGAATGTCGGCCATTAGCGCTCGTTCCTTTCGCGAATTTTGCGGGCACGCTCCCCGCGTTGCTGGGCCTTGCGCTTAGCGCGGGCCTCGTCACGGGCGTTAAGCTCGGCGGTCGCATCGACCTCACGGGCAGCGGGGCTCAAGAACATGTAGCCGAAGAGGGCGAGCACGACACCCAAGGTAATGCCGATATCGGCCACATTGAAGACGGGGAAGTCAATGAAGGTGGTGGCAATAAAATCGGTCACGAAGCCAAAGGCCAAACGATCGATAGCGTTGCCGATAGCACCGCCCGCAACCATCGCCATGCCCACAACCTCAAGATGGGCGAGCTGGGGTGCACGAACGAGGTACACGGCAATAGCGATAATGACCGCCAACGCCAGCACGGCAAACGCGATGCCATGCCCCTCGCCCATGCTAAAGGCAGCACCGATATTGCGGACAAACATAAAGTCGATGACACCGGGGATAACAGTCACATGCAGAGCATCGCCCACGGCACGAACAGCAAGCTTGGTCAGCTGGTCAACAAGCAGCACAACGAGCGCTACCCCACCAGCAACACCCAACCGCCAACGCAAAGGCGGCGTCATATCCCCAGCACGACCCAAATCAATCCCCTACCTTCAAGATTATCGAATTACGTTTAATGCAATTAACCATCTTATATTGCCACACGCAGAGCGCACGACATATCCACCAACGCAAGCGAAATAACCAGCTAAAAACGAAAGCGGCATTCCGAAAAACAGAATGCCGCTTGAATGTGACACAGGTAGTCATTGGGGACGTTCTTGTTTGACTAGTCGTTTAAGAACGTCCCCAACAACTAAACAATAGAAACGCTGCATTACCGTCGCCAACAGCGAAAACGTCCCTAAGCGAGCAAGGTGACGTGAAAGAGGAGGGAAGCGTACTTTGGTACGCGACCGACGATTGAACGTCAGATTGCCGCTTAGGGGCGTTTGCAGCGTCGGTAGGTTACGGCGTTCTACGAACGCCGTAACCTACAAGGCGTCAGCGCAGCGCTTGCAGATATGCGCGTGGCCGTTGTACTCGCCGACGGTGGTGCGGTAGTTCCAGCAACGGTCGCAGCACTCGCCCTCGGCAGCCTCGATAGCAACGGAAAGCTCCTCGCCCTGCGTCAGCTCAACATCGGAGACGATGTAGAACTCGGCCAGGTCGACCGCCTTGTCGCCGGTCAGCAGCGTGTACATCTCGGCGGGAACGACCGCCTTGACGCGGACCTGCTGGCTCTTGGTGAAGGTGCCGGCGGAGCGGGCATCCTCAAGGGCCTTGGTCACGGCGCTACGGAGCTCGAGTGAAGCCTCGAGCA
The DNA here is from genome assembly GCA_902475785.1 of uncultured Collinsella sp. Taxonomy (GTDB): domain Bacteria; phylum Actinomycetota; class Coriobacteriia; order Coriobacteriales; family Coriobacteriaceae; genus Collinsella. The sequence goes on along the minus strand of CABSAN010000006.1, from coordinate 34,115 downwards.
CGCCCTCAAACTCATTGGCCTCGTCGACCGTGATAGGCGACTTGTACCAATCGAGCAGCGCGGCGTACTTCTGGTGGTCAACGCAGCCGGCAGGCGCATAGGCCATGGCCTCGTCGACGGTGTAGGACAGGATCGGCTGCAGGTCGCGCATGAGCATCGAGAAGAGCTCGGCCAGCACGGTCTGGGCGCTGCGGCGCTCGAGCGAGCCGGGCTTGTCGCAGTACAGACGGTCCTTCAGGGCGTCGAGGTACACGTTGGAAAGCTCGGTAACCACGAAGTCGTAGAGCGCACGGTAGGCGCGCGGGAACTCGTAGCTGGCGTAGGCATCGTCGACCTCGGCCTGGACCTGGGTCAGGCGGGCAACCATGAGCTTGTCGAGCGGCAGCAGGTCGGCAAAGGCAACACCGTCGGTCTCAGGCTCAAACTGACCCTCGAGCTCGGAGAGCAGGAAGCGCAGCGTGTTGCGGAAACGACGGTAGGCGTCGGACGTACGGGCAAGGATCTCGTGGTCGATGGACACGTCGGAGCTGGTATCAACGGATGCAACCCACAGGCGGATGATGTCGGCACCCATCTCGTCACAGACCTTATTGGGGTCGATGACGTTGCCGAGCGACTTGGACATCTTACGGCCCTGGCCATCAAGCGTGAAGCCCTGCGAGACGACCGCCTTGTACGGAGCGTGGCCGTTGGCGCCCACCGAGGTGAGCAGCGAGCTCTGGAACCAACCGCGGTGCTGGTCGGAGCCCTCGAGGTACACATCCGCCGGATACTCCAGCTCGGGACGGTACTCGCAGACGGCCTTCCAAGACACGCCGGAGTCCCACCACACGTCGAGGATGTCCTTATCGGCCTTGAGGTGATGTCCACCGCACTTGGGGCAGACGCAGGCCTCGCCCAGGTAGCTCTCGGGAGCGTCGGTGAACCAGGCGTCGGAGCCCTTCTCGTGGAAGAGCTTGATGACGGCGTCGAGCGTGGCGTCATTCATGACTTTCTCGCCGCAGTCGGCACAGGTGTAGCTCGGGATGGGCACGCCCCAGTTGCGCTGACGGCTGATGCACCAGTCGGGACGCTGCTCGACCATGGCACCGATGCGGTTGGCCGCGTGGTCCGGATACCACTTGACGTTCTCGCGGACCTCTTTGCCAGCCTGCTCGCGCAAACCAGTCTTGTCCATCGAGACAAACCACTGGTCGGTAGCACGGAAGAGCACCGGGTGCTTGCAGCGCCAGCAGTGCGGATAGCTGTGCGTGATCTTCTTCTCGAGAACCAGGGTGCCGCGCTCGCGCAGGAACTCGATGATGTGCGGGTTGGCCTCATCGGTATCCATACCGCTGAAGGGGCCACCGGTGCCAAACTCCTCACCGGTGTAGAACTTGCCGTCGTCATCGACCGGCATGCAGATGTCGGTGATGCCCTCCTTGAGGCAGGCAAAGTAGTCGTCGACGCCGTGGCCGGGCGAGTTGTGGACGATACCGGTACCGTCGTCGACACCGACGTAATCAGCCAGCAGCGCCACGCCCTCGACACCGTCAAAGATCGGCTGCTTGTAGTGGATGTGATGGAAGGTCTCGGCGGGAACCACGTAGGGCTTACCGTCGACCATAACCGGGGTGTACTCCCAGCCAAACTCCTCACAGCACTTGGGAGCCAAGTCCTCGAGCATGACCTCGGCACGACCATCGTGCTCAACGGCGACATAGGCGGCGCCGGGCTTGAGGGAAACGGCCTGGTCGGAGGGGATGGTCCACGGCGTGGTCGTCCAGATGATAAAGTCGACCGGGCCGTCGAAGTTCTCGAGGCCGGCGGGCTTGGAGGTCATCTCAAAGCGCACGAAGATGGACGGGCTCGTCTCATCGGAGTACTCGATCTCGGCCTCGGCGAGTGCGGTGTGGCAGTGCTTGCACCAGTGGACGGGCTTGTGGCCGCGATAGATCATGCCCTTATCGAACATGGCCTTAAAGACCTCGATGTCGGCGGCGTCATGCTGGTGATAGAGCGTCAGATACGGGTTGTCCCAGTCACCGAGCACGCCCAGGCGACGGAAGCCGGCCTTCTGCAGCTCGATGTTCTCGACAGCGAACTCGTTGCAAAGCTCACGAATCTTGGCCGTGGGGGTCTGGTTAAACTTTTCGGTGCCGAGCTTCTCCTCGACCTTGTGCTCAATCGGCTGACCGTGGCAGTCCCAACCGGGGACATAGGGAACTTCACAGCCCTGCATCATCCAGTAACGGTTGATCATGTCCTTGGAGATCTTGTTCATGGCGTGGCCGATGTGGATCGGGCCGTTGGCGTACGGAGGGCCGTCGTGCAGCACGAACTTCTTGTGACCCTCGTTCTTCTTTAGAACTTGCTCGTAGACCTTGTTGTCCTGCCAGTCCTTGAGTCGCTTGGGCTCGGACTTGGAAAGACCGGCACGCATGGGAAATCCGGTTTTGGGCAGATTCATCGTCTGCTTGTACTCGTTTGCCACGGTACCCCTTTCTTATCATGGGCGCGCACGCCCTCTGGGCACCAAAAAAGCGCCCGTCCCTACAAGCTGGGACGAAGCGCCACAAAACGGTCAGTTAGCCCGCAAAAGCTCTTCGCTTAACCACCCAGCTTAGATGCCCTCGCCCGCGTATTCGCGCGCTCGCATCCGTTACTCGGCTGGTCTGTATCGACGACCATCTCGGCGATGTCTACTAAGACGTGCCTATGCGGCTCGTCCGTTGGGACCGCAGCTCCGGGGTGATTTTCATCGGTCGCATGCACGGGTTCTCAGCGCTTCCCGCTCTCTGTAGCATGCGGACGGCCGACTACTCGTCCCCATCAACGCTTATGCGGAGTATGCTAGCACGTTCCGCGCCGGCGAAAAACCCTCAACACTGGTTTTATACGTTCGAAATTTCTCGCGGCCGTGGACCTTCTCTAGGAGCAAAATACCTGAAAGTACTTTATCGAACGAAAGAAGGTTGCTATGCGCACGATCGGAATGAGCGACTACACCGTTGGCGAGGATTGCTTTACCGAGCTGCCAACCGCACTGGCGGAGTACGGCGCGAAGAAAGTCGCCATCATTGGCGGCAAGCGAGCCCTGGCTGCGGCGCTGCCGGGAATCGAGGCGGCACTTGAAGGTACCGATGTCGAGGTCCTGGAGACGCGCGTCTATGGCACCAACAGCACGCGCACCAATATCGCCAAGGTTGTGAACTCCCCCGCTTGTCAGCAGGCAGACGTGCTTATCGCCTGTGGCGGCGGCAAGGCGCTCGACACTGTGAAGACCGCAGCCATCGAGCTCAAGAAGATCGTCTTCACCGTCCCGACGATCTGTTCCAACTGCTCCGCCGCGACCGCCATTGCCGTCGTGTACAACGACGACGGATCACTCGAGGGCTATTCGTACCCCAACCGACCGGCGCACATCTTCATCAACCCCAGGATCATCGCCGAGGCTCCGGCAGAGTACTTCTGGGCTGGCGTGGGCGATGCCCTCTCTAAGCAGCCCGAGGTAGAGTACGCCACGAGTGCCGGTAATCTGGAGCACACCGCCGGTCTTGGCCTGGCACTCGCCCACACCTGCTCCGAGCCGCTGTTTACCTATGGCGTCCAGGGTCTTGAGGACGTGCGCCAGGACCTGTCGAGCGAGGCCGTCAAGCAGATCGCGCTCGATATCGTGGTCAACACGGGCTATGTCTCGAACCTGACCAATCAAAACGATTACTACTACAACTCGAGCGTGGCGCACGCGTTCTACAACGCCACCTGCAGCATACCGCGTGAGGGCACCTACCTGCACGGCGAGGTCGTGAGCCTGGGCGTGCTCGTGTTGTTCGCCTACACGGGCGACACCGAGAACCTTAAGCGCTACGCCGCCTTTAACAAGCAGATGGACCTGCCCGTGACGCTTGAGCAGGTTGGCCTTGCCGAGGCAGATATCCCGGCCCTGTGCGAGTACGCGCACGCCACCAACGAGTGGAAGCAGGGAAACCCCGAGCCCTTCACCGACGAAAAATTCGCCGCCGCCATCAAGGCCGCCAACGCCTACGGCCACACCCTCTAGCTCTAACCCATAACCACCACAAAGGGGACAGGCACCTTTGTGGTGGTTTTTTATTACTCCAACATGCTGGGGTCGAACTCGCTTGCCGGAATCACACGGTACCCGTGACGCAGGAGCATGTCGACGAAAACACCGTTGCCCACGGTGAGCGTACCACTAAAAGTGCCGTCGTAGATGCGACCTACGCCACACGAGGGGCTGCGGTCCTGCAGGATGCACGCGGTGATCTCGGACGGACCGCCCGCCTGCTCGCACATATCGAGCGCACGTTGAGCACCATGACGAAACTCGCGATCGACCGAGATGCCCTCGCAGGTACGAACCTCGCCGTTCACAATCTCTGACGGCTTGCGCGGCGTCGGAAGACCGCCAAAAACCTCGGGGCATACGAGGAGCACCTCGGTCCCTGTGCGTTCGCACGCTTCGACCAGCTCGCGATGGTAGTTATCGAGCCCGTTATACTTGCAGCTCTCGCCCATCAAGCAGGCGCTCACCACGATCTTCATACATATCCCTCCGACGTAAAACGCCCCATTTGAGATAGAGACTCAAATGGGGCGTTCAACAATGTGCAACCAGCCTTACTGCTGCTTCGGTATCAGCGGATTTTCGCGCGTGAGAAGATTCATAAACTCCTCGCCCGTGATCGTCTCCTTCTTGTACAGATAACGAGCCAGCTCGTGGAGCTTGAACTTGTTCTCCTTCAGGATCTGCAGGGCGCGGTCGTGCGCATCCTCGATCAGCTTGGCGACAATCGCGTCCACGCGCTCGGCCGTACCGGGGGCGCAGGTGAGCGACGTGTCCTGGTTGAGGTACGCATTCTGAACGGTACCGAGCGCCATCATGCCAAACTCATCGGACATACCAAAGCGCGTCACCATGTTACGGGCGAGCTTGGTGGCTTGCTCGATATCGTTGGCGGCGCCAGTCGTCATCTCACCAAAGATGAGCTCCTCGGCCGCACGGCCACCGCAGTAGACGGCGAGCTTGTCCAGGACCTCCTGGCGCGTGGTCAGGAAGCGCTCATCCTCCTCGACCTGCATGGTGTAGCCCAGAGCACCGCTCGTGCGCGGCACGATGGTGATCTTCGTGACCGGCGCAGAGCCCTTCTGGCGGGCGGCAACGATGGCATGGCCGATCTCGTGGTAAGAAACGACCTGCTTCTCGTGGTCGGACAGCACCGTGGACTTGCGCTGCTGGCCGGCGATGACGACCTCTACCGACTCCTCAAAATCGTCCTGCGTGGCGCGCTTGCGACCCTCGCGGACGGCACGCAGGGCGCCCTCGTTGATGATGTTGGCCAGGTCAGCGCCCGAGGCACCGGGCGTGGCGCGGGCAATCGCGGTCAGGTCGATCGGCGGCTGCGTCTTAACACTCTTGGCATGCAGCTCAAGAATGTTCTTACGGCCGGTCAGGTCGGGCAGCTCAACGGGGATACGGCGGTCAAAACGACCGGGGCGCAGCAGGGCCGGGTCAAGGCTGTCAGGGCGGTTGGTAGCAGCGAGAACGACGATGCCCTTGTGGTTATCGAAGCCGTCCATCTCGGTCAGCAGCTGGTTGAGCGTCTGCTCGCGCTCGTCGTTGCCACTAAAGCCACCGCCATCGCGCTTCTTGCCGATGGTATCGATCTCATCGATAAAGACGATACACGGGGCCTTTTCCTTGGCCTGCTTAAACAGGTCACGAACCTTGGCGGCACCGCGGCCGACGAACATCTCGACGAACTCAGAGCCCGAAATGCTAAAGAACGGCACGCCCGCCTCGCCGGCAACAGCCTTGGCAAGCAGGGTCTTACCGGTACCCGGAGGGCCGACAAGAAGAGCACCACGCGGCAGCTTGGCGCCGATCTCCTCGTAGCGCTGCGGCTTCTCCAGAAAGTCGACGACCTCCTTGAGGGACTCCTTGGCCTCTTCCTGGCCGGCGACATCTTTAAAGGTCACGCCCACGTCCTTGGAGGCGATCACGCGCGCGCCGGACTTGCCCAGTCCACCGCCGCCAAAACCACCGCCGCCAAAATTCATCGAGGGACCGTCATCGCCCATGGCCTTCTTCATGCGGCGGTTGAGCCACCAGCCGATCAGGAAGAAAATCGCCATGGGAAGAATGAGCGTAAGCAGGTAATAGGTCATCAGACCCGAATTCTTATCGGGAACGACCGACTCCAGCGAGGCGCCAGATTCAAGCACGCGATCGGTAAAGCCCGCGTCATTCGGAACGCCGGTCGTCTTGTAGGCGATGTTCTCGTCCTCGCCCTTCTTGGTGTAATAAATCGTGTAGTCGTCCGTGTTGTACTCGACCTTGTCGACGCTCTTCTTATCGAGCGCTTTGACAAACGTCGAGTAATCGGTCTTCGTAATCTGCTGCGTGTGACCGATGTTGGGGAACAGAACGGTCGAGAGCACGAGGTAGACGACGAAGGCGATGAGCACGTAGAGGATCATATTCCGTCTACGTTTGTTGTCATCCATCTCCATCTGCTTGAACTCCATCTACTGGGGTTGATAATGTTTTCTAGAATACCCAACCCGGACGGCGATAAACCGACGCCGGGCACGAAAGGACAGAGATGGCATCACTGGAAGTCGGCAAGGTTCAAATCTATACGGGCGACGGCAAGGGCAAGACGACGGCTGCGCTGGGGCTCGCGCTGCGCGCCACGGGCTATGGACTTAACGTGCTCATGCTTCAGTTTGCCAAGAAGCTGCACTGTGCCGAACATGACGCAGCACCTCGATTGGGTCTGCGCATCGTACAAGCCAACCGCGACACGCCGGAGGCTTGCGCCGCACAGATCATGGAGCTGGCGCGCGAGCAGATTAGCCAGGTCGACGTGCTAATCTTGGATGAGCTGGGGGAAGCCATGCGACGGGGCTTTGTGACGCGCGAAGATGTCGAAGCGTTGATCGCGATGAAACCAACCACCACGGAGCTCGTGCTCACCGGCCGTGGCTTGCTGCCCCTCGCCGACCTTGCAGACCTAGTAACCGAAATGCGCCCCGTCAAACACTACTTCGACGAAGGCCTCCTAGCCCGCCAAGGCATCGAATACTAGTCATTGCGGACGTTCTTAAACGACTAGTCATTGGGGACGTTCTTGAACGACTAGTCGTTGGGGACACTCTTTCTTGGGAAAGAGCAAAATCAGGGACCTAAAACTCACGCCAACCCGACGTGCCATTCGCAACCGTTGCGCGGCCAAGACCAACCGCCCTTACAATTTGATTAACCGTAAGGCCTGATTTCCGCATTTTACAAAGAATCGGCCTACGCTCGGCTGGAGTCATCGCCTTAATGTCGGAAAGAGAAACAGGCAAAGCAATCTCCTTCGCGATTTTAAGCACCTCATCGTCGAGAACACGAGGACGGGGCTCGGCATCATAAGGCGCGCTCTCTAGTCGCTCATCAAGATAATGCCGATATTCAAGCGATCCGCCCACGAGGTCCAGCACAATGCCAGGATCGCAAAACCCAAACCCATCATAACCATACGCATATGCTCGATAGCTGGACCAGCGATAATTATCGACAGCCGAAACACCCGCCTTAACGGGATTCATATGGATGTAATCAGCGAGCGCAATTGCCTGGATATCGTTCTCAACTGGAATGTTCTTAAACCGATCCTGAAACAAATGCCCGACACGATCGGTTTTATGATTAAAATATTTGACATACGAGGTAAGGATGCCGCTCATGCAAGATGAGATTCTTCCGTTAGGGTCATCAACCATGAGATGAAAATGGTTCGACATGAGGCACCACGCAGTAACTCCGATACCATTCCCAACAAGCTTATCCTCGAACAGCGTGAGCATCCGATAGCGATCTTCATCGTCTTCGAAGATGCAGATGCCGCCATTACCGCGTGCGATTATATGGTTATAGCCTGTTAACGAAACGACTCTACCCGTTCTTGGCATATCGCCCTCCCATCACAAACCCACCGGGCAACATCTGATAGGCGCGGACGATCCAATTTGCTAAGCCCATGCTGACAGTTTACAAGGGCATACAAGACAACCTGGATGAAAACCAGAAAATCGTAGCGCAAAGAGTGTCCCCAACGACTAGTCATTCAAGAACGTCCCCAACGACTAGTCGTTTAAGAACGTCCCCAACGACTAGGCGGTGGCGCGGCCTAGCCAGTTGCCGCTGTGGTGGTAGACGGTGAACATCATGGCGGTGATTACCCAGGTTACGGGGTAAACCAGCAGCAGGTGCTCAAGCGACGGATCGAACGGCATAATCGCAAACACCCAGATCACCCTGAGCACGACGGTGCCAAAAATCGTGAGCAGCATGGGCTGCAAGCTCACGCCGGCGCCGCGGATGGAACCCGACGCGTTCTCGATAATCGAGAAAATCGCGTAGAACGGCGCGATAAAATGAAGAATCGTCGTGGTGTACGCCGAAATCGAAGCATCGTCGACAAACAGACGAGACAGCGGACCCGAGAATACCAGCAGCACGGCAGACAGGCCACCAATGAGCATAAACGACAGCACGAGCGACGTATGGTAGCCCTTGCGCATGCGCTCGTAGTTGCGCGCGCCAAAGTTCTGTGCCGAGAACGTGGTGATCGACACGCCAAGCGCCTCGGTAACCATCCAGACAATGCCATCCAGGCGGCCCGAAAGACCCCAAGCCGTGGTGACATCGGCACCAAACGAGTTGACCGACACCTGAATCAAAACGTTGGAAATCGAATACGCAGCAGACTGAAAGCCAAGCGGCAGACCACACGAGATCATGCTCTTACAAATGCCAGGATCAATGCCGAGTTTGGACAGTGAAAGCCGCCACGCACCCGGTGCGTGCATCATACGAATCACGATCATCGTGGCGTTGGAGCAAATGGTCAGCGCCACCGCGATGCCACAGCCCAGAGCCTCCATATGAAGCACGGCAACGAAGATGACATCCAGCACCGCATTAACAAGGCAGCCGGAAGCGATGATCACAGCAGGCCCGCGCGTGTCGCCCACGGCGCGCAGCAATGCCGTTCCCATATTGAGCAGCAGCGCCGCAACCATGGCGGCAAAATAGCAACGGGCATAGGCCACGCCCTCGGCCAATAGTTCATGCGGCGTGTTCATAAGCACCAGCATGGGCTCAACGAACACTATGCCAAGAATCGAGAAAACGATACCGCCCACCAGCGCGAGCGTCATGGCCGTATGGACCGATCGGCTCAGGCGCTCGTCATCGTGCTGGCCAAAAAACTGGCCCGTAATGACCGCGCAGCCGGCACCGACGCCGACACAAAAGCCGATGCAGAGCTCTGTAAGCACCATCGTGGCCTGAATGCCACCCAGCGCGAGCTTGCCGCCAAACTGACCGACGATATAGGTACCGATAAGCGTGTATGCCTGTTGAAAGAACGAACTAAAGAAAATGGGAACGCACAGCGACAGCAGCTGCTGCCAAATGACACCCTGCGTTACATCGATAGCCGTAGATTTCTTAGCCACACGCCCTCCCCACTAGCGTACGTCATACAACAAAACGGCAATTTAAGACCAAAGCCGACACCAGCTTAGCACCGACCAGCGTCGGCCGAAACGCCCCGAACCACAGCCCGGTGCGAAATATCTGTTTAGTGATACAGCCCCGGCTGGTAGTGGTACTCGTTGCTCACATGCGGGCACAGCTGCCAAAAGGCGACAGCACTTGCCGCGGCCACGTTGAGCGAATCGACCCCATGCGCCATTGGAATACGCACGGCGCGGTCGCAGCCTGCAATGGTCTTGGCGCCCAAGCCAGCACCCTCGGTGCCCATAAAGATTGCCAGGCGGTCAATCTCCTGGAGCGCGGGATCGTCCAACGACACCGAATCATCCGTCAGCGCCATCGCGGCACACGAAAAGCCGGCATCGTGCAGCGCCGCCAGGCCATCATGTGGCCATACGCGCGCCTCGCTGCCAATGCGCGTCCAGGGCACCTGGAACACCGTGCCCATGCTCACACGGGCCGAGCGACGGTACAGCGGGTCACAGCAAGTGGGGCTCACCAAAATGCCATCAACATTCAGCGCAGCCGCCGAGCGGAAAATCGCGCCGACGTTGGTGTGGTCGACAATGCCCTCGAGCACGCACACGCGCACCGGGCGCTCTCCCGCCGCCTCAATGACGCCGTCCAAGAACTCATCAACCGGAATCTGACGTGGACGACGGAATGCCGCGAGCGCACCGCGCGTCACATTGAAGCCCGTCAGCTGCTCCATAAGATCCATGGAGGCCACGAACACGGGAACCGGGCCCGCACCTTCGCGTAGCGCCAAGCGCTCAAACAGCGGCATCATCTGGTCGAGCCAGCGCTCGCCTAAAAGAAAGCTCACCGGCTCGTATCCGGCGCAAACCGCACGCTCGATGACCTTGGCGCTCTCGGCGATAAAAATGCCCTTCTGCGGCTCCAGCACGCAGCGAAGCTCACGCTCGGTCAGTCGCACGTAGGCGTCGAGCCGCTCGTCCTCGAGCGAATCGATTCGCAGCACCTCAACGGCATCAGTCATAGCAGCCAGCCCGCACCTTTCTTTGCAGCACCTATATCAAACGAGGCGACGCCAGGCGCCGCCCCTCACTCATTCCAACCCGATAATACCGTGGGCAAAAAGGAGATTTAAGCATCAACGCGACGATATGTCACGAACTCATAATCGACACCCTCATCACCCTCGCCGGCGGCAATCGTCGCGACCCCGCTGCGCTGCGCAATCTCCCACGCGGGATCGGCATCCAAATCGGGAAAGTACGTATCCACGTCATGCACGCAATGGTTATGCGTAACCTCGGCCTCGGCGCAATACGGCAAAAACTGCCGATACACCTCGCCGCCGCCAATCACCCACGCAACGGGCTCATCGGCCACGGCGGCCAAGGCCTCGTCAACGCTATGCACCACGTCAACGCCCTCGGGGGCAAAGCCCTCGTCGCGCGTGAGCACAATGTTGCGGCGATTCTTGAGCGGTCGTCCGCCGGGAAAACTCAACAGCGTCTTGCGTCCCATAATGACCGGGCAACCTTTGGTGCGCGCCACAAAATGACGCATGTCGGCACGGTTGGACACCACCATGTCGCCCTCGCACCCAATGCCCCAGTCATCGCACACGGCGACGATAGCAGAAAGCTTACACGTCATGAGCGCCACCTACACCGCAATGGGAATGTTCTTGACCTGCGGGCCGTGCTCATAGCCCTCGACGATCAGATCATCGGTCGTAAACGCGTAGAAGTCATGCACATCGGGGTTGAGCGTTACCTTGGGCGCGGCAAACTGCGGACGCTCGATAAGCTCGCGGACGATATCGACATGACGGTCGTAAATGTGGGCATCGGCGATCACGTGCAGCAGCTCGCCGGGAATCATATCGACCGACTGCGCAACCATCATCAGCAAAATGGCGTACTGGCACACATTCCAGTTGTTCGCGGCCAAAATATCCTGGCTGCGCTGGTTGAGAATCATGTTGAGCGTCGGTTTGTCGTCCTGCGGGCGCTGCGTCACGTTATACGTCACGCCGTAGGCGCACGGATACAGGTGCATCTCGGACAGGTCGCTAAACACATAGGTGTTCGTCATAATGCGACGGCTGTACGGCGTGTGCTTGAGGTCGTACAGCACGCGGTCCATCTGATCGAAGTCGCCCTCGGCGTAATGGCTCTTCTGGCCAATCTGGTAGCCGTAGGCCTTGCCGATAGAGCCGGTCTCGTCGGCCCACTCATCCCAAATATGGCTGTTGAGGTCATGCACGTTATTGGACTTCTTCTGATAGATCCACAGGATCTCATCCATGGCAGATTTGAGGGCCGTACGACGCAAGGTAAGCGCCGGAAACTCCTCGCGCAGGTCGTAGCGGGCCGTGACACCAAAATTTTTAATGGTATAGGCAGGGGTGCCATCCTCCCACACCGGGCGGACCTTTTGGCCCTCGGTGGTGGTGCCATGGTCCAGAATATCGCGGCACATGGTTACAAACTGTTGATCAGCCTTGCTCATTGACCCTCCTGTCAGTTGCCTATAAGCGAGTTTCATTGTAGCCCAGGCGCACGCGGCCCCACAGCCCAAACATAAGCCCCTATTTTCTGACATATGCCAAAAATGCCTTGCTCTGCGGCGCACACGCGTTATTCTATTGTTGACATATGACAGATAAGGAGCACGTATGGCAGGAAGACGCGAGAAACTGCGCCGCGTCGGGATCATCCCCGAATATCGCGGTTTTACCCCCGATGGCCTAGCCAGCGGAGACGCCATCGACATGACGATCGACGAACTCGAGGTGTTGCGCCTGTGCGACCTGGAAGGCCTTAACCAAGAGGCAGTCGCACAGCAGATGGGCATTGCCCGCGCCACGGTGGCGGCAATCTGCAGCCGCGCGCATCGCAAGGTGGCAAACGCGCTGGTCAACGGACGAGCGCTCATCATCGAGGGGGGCAATATCGCGTACTCCCCCATCACCACAACGACGGCCGTATGGCCAGCAAAGGAGGTCGACACCATGAGGGTGGCAACCACGTACGACAACGGCAACATCTTTATGCACTTTGGCCGCAGCGAGCAGTTCAAGATCTACGACATTCAGGACGGCAAGGTGCTCAACGAGCAGGTCGTGGGCACCGGCGGCACCGGCCACGGCGCCCTGGCGGGCCTGCTCGCCAACGGCGGTGTGGATACGCTCATCTGCGGCGGCATCGGCGGTGGCGCTATCAACGCGCTTGCCCAAGCCGGCATCACGGTATACGCAGGCGCCCAGGGCAGCTGCGACGCTTGCGTCGAGGCCCTTATCGCCGGCACGCTCGCACAGAACGGCGAGGCCACGTGCGGCTGCCACGGCCATGACCACGACCACGCCCACGAACATGGCGAGTCCTGCAGCTGCCACGGCCATCGCGAGCACGAGGGCCACGAGGGCTGCGGCTGCCACTAACGGCACGGCACCGCGAGCTCGGGACACGACGCTGCACGCAGCCAAACAATCAAAGCCAACAACAAAGGCCACCCGGTAGCTTCCGAGTGGCCTTTGCCATATCAAGCTGGAATTACAGCCCTATTTCTTATTGCGCATCTGCGCTTCCATCTGGCGCAGCAGGTCCATATCGGACTTGGGGCCGCCCGTTCCCAGGCCGCCCATGCCGCCCAGACCCATAGCGTCCAGGCCAGGGATATTGGGCATGCGCATCTTCTTGCCCTTCTTACCCTTTTTGCCCTTCTTGCCACCAGCCTGTGCCTGATTGGCCATCGTGCGCATGCGGCCCATCATCTTATTCATCTCGCCCCACTGCTTCATAAGGCTGTTGACCTCGGTGGGGGTTACGCCGGCGCCCTTGGCGATACGCGCGCGACGCTGGCCGTTGATGATAGAGGGACGCAGGCGCTCCTCCTTGGTCATCGACATGATGATGGCCTCGTTCTTATCGAAGATACCCTCGTCCAGGTTGCCACCCATCTGGTTGAGTGCACGCTGACCGCCGGGGAGCATGCCCAGGATACCCTTCATGCCGCCCATCTTTTTGACGGCTTTCATCTGGTCGAGCATATCGTTCATGGTGAAGCCCTCGCGCAGCATACGCTCGGCAGCCTCAAGCTGCTCTGCATCAGCCGCCTCCTGGGCCTTCTCGATAATGCCGACGACGTCGCCCATGCCCAGAATGCGCTTGGCCATGCGATCGGGATAGAACGGCTCAAGCGAATCGGGTTTCTCGCCCATGCTCACAAACTTGATGGGCTTGCCGGTCACTTGACGCACCGAAAGTGCGCCACCGCCACGGGCGTCACCGTCGAGCTTGGAGATAATCACGCCGTCAAAGTCGGTGCGCTCGGCGAAGGTCGAGACGACGTTGACAATATCCTGGCCGGTCATGGCATCGACGACCATCAGCACCTGATCGGGCTTGACGGCCTTCTTGATGTCGACGGCCTCCTGCATCATCTGCTCGTCGATCTGAAGACGACCAGCGGTATCGACGATGACCACGTCGCGCAGGTGGTCAACGGCCTCCTGGATGGCGCCCTTGGCGATGTCGACCGGGTGCGCACCGTCGCCGCGGAAGACCGGTACGCCGATCTCGCCACCGAGTGTGGCCAGCTGATCGGCAGCGGCGGGACGGTAGACGTCGCACGCGGCGAGCAGCGGCGAGCGGCCCTGCTTCTTGAGCAGGTAGGCCAGCTTTACGGCCGCCGTGGTCTTACCGGAGCCCTGCAGGCCCACGAGCATGATGACATTGGGAATGCGGTTGCTAAAGACGAGCTTGCTCTCGGTTGAGCCGAGCATCTCGGTGAGCTCGTCGAGCACGATCTTGACGACGTTTTGCGCCGGCGACAGCGACTCCATGACCTCGGCGGTCATGCAGCGCTCCTTGGTCTTGGCAACGAACTCCTTGACGACCTTAAAGTTAACGTCAGCCTCGAGTAGCGCCATGCGAATATCACGCATGGCCGAGGTAATATCGGCCTCGGTCAGCTTACCCTTACCGCGCAGGCGGTCAAATGTGTCGTTGAGGCGATCGCTCAGGGAATCAAACACTAGTCACTCCTTAGTTGGACTCGCCCACCAGGGCGCGGCAGAAATCTTTGGCGTTAAACTCCTGCAGGTCATCGACCTGCTCGCCCACGCCGATGCGCAGGATCGGGAGCTTGAGTTTCTCGGCCACGGCCATGGCGATACCGCCCTTAGCCGTGCCGTCGAGCTTAGTCATGATAATACCGTCCAGGCCCAGCGCCTCGTTAAACTCGAGCGCCTGGTTCAGACCGTTCTGACCAGTGGCGGCATCGATCACAAGCACGACCGAGACCGGCATGGGACCGGCGGCCATATTGGCGGCGCGCTTACGGGTCACATTGACCACCTTGGCGAGCTCGCGCATGAGCTCGGGGCTCGTGTGCAGACGACCGGCGGTATCGATGAGCACCAGGTCGCTGCCGCGCTTATCGGCCTCGTCGAGCACGTCATAGCACACGCTCGCCGGATCGGAGCCGCGGTCACGCTTGATAACCGGTACGCCGGCACGCTGGCCCCACACATCAAGCTGCTCGATGGCGGCGGCGCGGAAGGTGTCGGCCGAACCGATCACCACGTTCTTGCCGCGGGCGGCCATAGCGCTCGCAATCTTGCCGACCGTGGTGGTCTTGCCGGCACCGTTGATGCCGACAAACAGCACGCAGCTCGGCGTATCGGAAAACGGGTCGCGCTCAACAGGCACAAAATGGCCCTCGAGCTGCTCGGCCAGGGCGCGGCGAAGCTGCGGGGCGGTTTTGAGGTTCTTCTTGGCAGCGGCGTCGCGCAGGTCATCGGAGACCTGAATAGCGACCTCGGCACCCATGTCGCCCATGACGAGGGTGTCCTCAAGGTCCTCCCAAAAATCCTCGTCGACCTCACCGCCAAAGTAGAAGACCTCGTTGAGGGCCTCGCGGCTACGCTCAAGTCCGCGCGAGAGTGCGTCAAAAAATCCCATTATGCATTCACGACCTTTCCGGTTTCGCGATCGAGTTTTTGCGAGACGACGCGACTGACGCCGTCGGCTTGCATCGAGACGCCGTAGAGGACGTCAGCATCCTCCATAGTACGGCGCTGATGCGAGATTACCAAGAGCTGCGTATCGGAACGCAGCACATCGAGGGCGCCGATGAGCTTGGACAGGTTGGCGTCGTCGAGCGCCGCCTCGACCTCGTCCAGCACATAGAACGGCACCGTGCGCGTACGGTATACGGCAAAGAGCAGGGCGAGCGCCGTCAGGCTCTTCTCGCCACCCGACATGAGCATCATCTTGGTGATGCGCTTGCCGCGCGGCTGCGCCACGACCTCAATGCCCGTCTCGGCCGGATGCTCGGGATCGGTCATCTCAAGGTGAGCCTGACCGCCCGGGAAGAGCATGGCGAAGATCTCGCGGAAATTCGCGTCGACCTTCTCAAACGTCACCAGGAACGCCTTGCGCATCTTGCGGTCGATCGCCACGGTGATCTTGGTGAGCGCCTTGCGCGCGCTCTCCAAATCGGCGAGTTGTTCCTCGATGTAATCGGCACGGCGCTTGAGCTGCTCGTATTCCTCCATGGCAACCTGGTTCACAGGGCCCAGGTTGTTGATCTGGCGCACGAGTTGGTTAAGCTCGCGCTCGGCGGCGTCGCGATCGGTGGGCGCCGGCAGCATGAGCGCTTCCTCGAGCACCGTGGTACCGTCAGCGGTGATGGCCTTGATGGCAGCCTCGACCTGCACCTCGAGCTTGCCGCGCGCCACCTTGAACTCATTTTGCGTCGTGGCGGCAGCATCGACCCTCTCTTTGGCGCGGGCGACCTCGGTCTTGGCGTCCTCGATGGTCTTCTTAAGCGAAGCCGAGTCCGCTTCCTCGAGCGAAGCCTGATCGCGCAGGCGCGCAGCCCAGTCCGAGGCGCGCTCCAACAGGGCAGAATAGCGCTCGTGCATGGGATCGACGCGAAGGCGCAGCAGCTCAAGCGAGCGCGAGGCCTGGCGTGTTCCGCGGATACGGCGGTCGATGCCCTCCAGGCGATGCTCCAGGTCGGGCACGCGGCCCCTCAGAGAACGAAGACGCTCGCTCGTCTGAGCCAGGCGCACCTTAGCGTCGGCGAGCTTACCGGCGGCCTCGGAATCGTTACGGCGCACGCGATCGAGCTCGTCGTTGGCCTCGGCAATCTGCAGGCCCAGGTCGCTCGCCTGCGCACGAGCCTCGTCACGCGAACGAGTGAGCTCGTCCACGCGCGGACGCGCAGCGCGAACGGCCTGGGCAGCCTGCTCGCGGCGCTTGGAAATGCGCA
Organism: uncultured Collinsella sp.; assembly: GCA_902475785.1. Classification (GTDB taxonomy): domain Bacteria; phylum Actinomycetota; class Coriobacteriia; order Coriobacteriales; family Coriobacteriaceae; genus Collinsella. Next base: position 17,308 of record CABSAN010000006.1, on the reverse strand, counting down.
CGCGCTCGACCTCGGCATTGTTGGCACTCTGCTCCAGGCGGCCAATCTCAGACAGCAGGGAGCGGCGCTCGCCCTCAAGGCGGGCGATCTCACCGGCAGCATCGCCCTCGGCAGCACGGGCCTCCTCAACGGCAGCGTTGGCCTCGACGACCTGATCAGAAACATGCTCAAACACGGCAGCAAGATCGGGCTCCAGGCCTTCCAGCTCGCGGATACGACGCTTACGCTCCAGAGCACCCGAAGCCTCGCCGGCATCAAGCCCCACGCGAACCAGGCCGCCGCAGGCAACACGTGCGCCATCGGGAGTCACATAGGTCACGCCGTCAACGACCGGCGCGGACAGCGCGGCGGCCAAGTCATCGACCACGTAATAGCCGCCGAGCAATGCCTCGACGACCGGACCATACCCCGCACGCACGGACAAGCGATCAACAAGACGGGTACCGGCGGCACCCTCGGCGGCCGCAGAGCCGCTCACGCTGCGCGCCACCAGCAGCGCCTCGCCCGAGGCCTTCTTCTGGTCCAGCGCAGCGCGACCGGCGCGCTCAAGTGCGGCAGCGTTATCGAACAACAGGGCATCGATATCGCCGGCGAGCAGCTGCTCAACCAGGCCTTCAAGCTCACGCGGTGCCTCGAGCACATCGCCCAGACGGCCCGAAACATCGTCGCCCAGCGCGCCAACCAGGCGGCTTACGAGCGGCGAGCTGTCGGCCATGCGAGCATCGAGCTTCTTTTGGCTCGCGAGCTCCGAGCGAACCTCGGAAAGCTTGTTGCGTGCCTCGCCCTCGCGGGCACGCAGGTCCTTGAGGGCAGCGCGTGCAGTCTCGGTGGCCTCGCGCGCATCGCTCTGGGCCCGACGAGCCGCCTCAAGGGCGCTCTCAAGCTCCTCAGCACGGTTGCGGCGGCTCTCAAGCGATGCCGTGACCTCCTCGAGCTGCTCGTCGATCTGCTCCAGGCGCGAGGCATACATGTTGTCCTCGACCTCGGCATTGGAAAGCGAATCCTTTACCTTGGCGAGCTCGAGCGCAGCATTATCGGCAACGCGCTGCACATCGCGCTGCTCGCGCGTAAGCTGCGAAATCTGCGCATCGAGCGCCACGCGGCGTTCGTGAAGCTCGGCGGCGGCAGGACCAGCGGCGTCAACGTCCTCCTGGGCCTGCATATGCGCGCCGGTCACTTCCTCGAGCTGGGCGCGCGCATCCTCGAGCTCCTCGACCACGCGACGGCGCTGATGCTCGGAGCCCGAGATCTGACCGCGCATGTCGGACAGGCGCGACACCATGTTATGGCCCTTTTCCTCGAGCAGACGCATGTCGGAGTTAATGCGACCGACCACATCTTGCATATGGCGGCGCTGCTCGCCCAAGTCTCCTACAAACAGGCCCTTTTCCTCGAGCATGACCTGGAGCTTCTCGAGCTCGCGCTCTTTCTCACCCAAGCGGTACTGCGCGAGCTCCAGCTCGGCGGCGCCCTCCTTAGAGCGACTCTCCAGGTCGTTCCACTGCGATTGCAGCGAACGGAGCTCATCGACTGCCAGCATCTGCGTAAGCTCGTTCGCGCGCGAGGACAGCTCTTTGTACTTGCGCGCGCGATCGACCTGACGCTCCAGCGGTCGCAGTTGACGGGCGATTTCCTTGTTGATATCGCGGGCACGGGTCAGGTGCTCGTCCATCGACTTGATCTTTTTGAGCGCACGCTCCTTGCGGCGCTTGTGCTTGGAGATGCCGGCGGCCTCCTCAATGAGGGCGCGGCGCTCCTCGGGGCGGCTCTGCAAAATGGCGTCGAGCTTGCCCTGGCTGATGATGGAATGCGTATCCTTGCCCAGGCCCGAGTCGTGCAGGATGTCCTGGATGTCCATCAGGCGGCACGGGCTCGAGTTGATGAGGTACTCACTCTCGCCCGAGCGATACATGCGGCGGGTGATGGCCACCTCGTCAAAGTCGACGGGCAGCATATGGTCCGAATTGTCGAGAACCAGCGTGACCTCGGCCACACCCACCGGCTTGCGCGCCGACGAACCCGAGAAGATGACGTCTTCCATGGCCTGGCCGCGCAGCTGCTTGGCGCTCTGCTCGCCCAGGACCCACAGAATCGAGTCGGAGATGTTCGATTTTCCCGAGCCGTTGGGACCGACGATGACGGTTAGGCCCGGCTCAAACGTCATATGGGCGCGGTCGGCAAACGACTTGAACCCTTTGAGCGTGAGGGACTTGAGATACACGGCTCCTCGCTTAAACAGGCTTCTTGTTCAGAATCACGCCGTTGGTGGTGTAGCCCATGCGGTCGAGTGCCTCGAGCGCGGCAGCTCCCTCGGCTTCCTTCTTGGAGGAACCGGTGCCGCGGCCCTGGCGGATACCGTCGATGAGCACCACGGCGGTAAAGGTCGGTGCATGTGCCGGGCCCTCAGAGCCAACGAGCTTGTACGCCGGAGGCTCGTGGCCGTCTGCCTGCACGCACTCCTGCAAAAACGACTTGGGGTTCGCAGGATGCTCGGCACGCTCGGAGGCCAGGTGCGGCTTAAGCGTACGGTGGATAAAGTCCGCCGCAACGTCCCAGCCGGCATCCAGATACAGCGCGCCCACGAGCGACTCGTAGACGTTCTCGAGCGCCGAATGCAGGCCGCGCGCGCCCGTGCCGGTCTCGGAGGCACCAAAGATGATAATGTCGTCGATGCCCAGCTCATGGGAGACCTCGGACAGCGTGGCACCCGAGACGAGCGACACCTTCAGGCGCGTAAGCTTGCCCTCGTCAAACTCCGGATAGGACTCAAAGAGCGAGCGGGCAACCACGGCGCCCAAAATGGAATCGCCCAAAAACTCAAGGCGCTCATAGCTCGCCGAGACGGGCTGACCTTCCACGGCAGAGGGGTGCGTGAGCGCCGCGCGCAGCAGCACCTTGTTATTGAACTCGTGACCCAGGATTTCCTGGGCGCGCGCGAGTCGTTGAGATAAAGCCAAGACTTAGGCCTCCTTGGCGTTTTCAATAGCGTCGACAGCGTCGGCGACAGAGTTGAGCGACAGCAGGGTCTCGTCATCGATCTCGAGGTCGAACTCATCCTCGATGGCCGTCACCAGCTGCAGACGCTCGAGCGAATCGGCATCAAGATCGTCAAAGGTAGTCTCGTCGCTAATGTCGGCGACATCGACGCCCAGAACGTCAGCGGCGACTTCGGCGATCTTATCGAAGATTTCGGAGCGGTCCATAGCGCTTCCTCTCGTATTGCGTGAACAACAACGCGCTGGCGCCGCAATCGCAGCGCCAAGACACGGCTTTGATTCTACCCCACGACGAAGGCCACGAGGCACATAACAGCGCTCTAACTCGCTCCTACAAAACGATGCCGTCCATAGAGTTGGCGACGTTCTCGACAAGCCCGGCGCGCACGGCCTCCGCCGCGGCGAGCGTACCGTTTTTTACGGCCTCGACCGAGGTGGCACCGTGGCCGATCAGCACCACGCCACGCAGGCCCAGCAGAATGGCGCCGCCCTTAGCATCGCCCGAGAGCTTTGCCTTAATCTCGCGCATCTGCTTTTTGATGAGCAGCGCGGCAATCTTGGTGCCGAGCGAAGCCATAAAGGCACCCTTGAGCTCTTGCAGCAAAAACTTAGCGGCGCCCTCGGTTGCCTTGAGCGCGATGTTGCCCGACATGCCATCGGCAACGACGACGTCAAAGTTACCCGAGGTCAGGTCGGTGCCCTCGCAGTTGCCCACAAAGCCGGGAACGGCGGCCTTCATGGCAGGGAAGCACGCCTTGGTAAAGTTGGAGCCCTTCTCATCCTCGGTGCCGTTGCCGAGCAGACCGACGCGGGGATGCTCAATGCCCAGGACGACGCGCGCATAGGCGCTACCCATCTGGGCAAAACGCACCATGTCGTCGACCTCGACATCGGGGTTGGCACCCATGTCGCACAGGACCGTCAGGCCGCCGGCGCGGTTGGGCAGTGCGTTAGTGAGGCACGGACGTACCGGTTGCTTCTTGCCCTCGGCCTGATACCTAAACGGCGTCACGTAGGCGGTAGCGGCAGCGGTCATGGCGCCGGTGGAACCGGCAGAGAAGAACGCATCCGCGTTGCCCTTCTTAATGGCGCGACAGGCAAGCACGATCGAGGACTTGCGCTTGGTCATCACGGCTCGAATGGGATCGTCATCCATGGCGATGACATCGGGTGCCTCCAAGGCCTCAACGCGAGCGTGAGCCGCGGCAAAGGGGTTCACGATCTCTGCGGGGCCGACGGCCAAGACCTCGATATCGGGATCCGCAGCAAGCGCCGCCTCGATACCATCGAGAATAACCTGAGGTTTCTCGTCTCCACCCACAACGTCTACACAAACGCGAACGTTACTCATATACATACTCCTTATACAAAAATGGCCGACTCATTGAGCCGGCCATTGTGGTTCCAGTTGGAACGGCATCGCATCCAGAGTATACAGTTACTCGGTAACGATAACCTCGCGGTCCTTGTAGAAACCGCAGCTGGGGCACACGTGGTGCGGGAGCTTAACAGCGCCGCAACGGGGGCACGTGGACTGAGCCGCAGCCGAGATCTTCATGTTGGCGGAACGGCGGGTGTGAGTACGGATACGACCCTGCTTTTGTTTAGGTACGGGCATAGTGACCTTCCTTATGAACTATCCAGTGTGGCGATTACGCGCAAGTAGCGATACTACCACAGTTTTACTCGTCAAGCTTGAGATTCTTCAATGCTGCAAATGGATTTTCCGTGGCAGCGGCCCATTCGGCCTCTGCTTGAGCGGCGCAATCGCATTGCTCGACGTTGAGATTGATGCCGCACGTGGGGCATAGGCCGCGACAATCGGGCTTGCACAGGACAACGAACGGCGTGTCCATGACAACGGCATCGTTGATGGGCTCACCCAGATCGACGATGCGATCCTCACCCAGTAACTCGTAGCCGTCCTCGTAGGCCTCGGGATCCTCGGGCTCGTTAAAGAGATAGAATTCCTCAATCTCACCGGCAATATCAAACGAAGCGGGCTCAAGGCAACGGTCGCACTCACCGGTTGCGTGCGCGCGGACCATGCCCGTAAGCAGAACTCCGGTGCCGGCATTGGTAAAGACCACGTCGTAGTCAATGCCGTCCTGCAGCTGGTACTCCTTCTCGCCCACCGTATAGGTGGCGACATCGACCTTGCCAGTCAGCGGATACGAGTCTCCGGGAAACTCGAGCTGCTCGGAAAGATCGACGGTAACGCTCGGGAACTCAGCCATTACCACTGACCATTCTGCTGGGCGGCACCCTCGTTGAGTTGCTGACGGCAACGGGTGACGGTGCCGGTCAGGCTCTTGAGGTTCTCCTCGAGGTGCGTAAAGACCTGCTCGGCGTAATCCTCGGCGGCATAGCGCGTCTCGCGCTCATACTGCTGGGCACGGTCGCGGATATCATCGGCCTGCTGCTGCGCTAAGCGGACAATCTCCTGCTCACCGGCAATGGTGAGGGCCTGCTGCTGAGCATCGGCGATGATGGAATCGGCCTGAGCGGCGGCGGAAGCCATAAGCTCCTCGCGCTCCTTGAGGATACGGCGGGACTTCTGCCATTCCTCGGGATAGCTCATGCGGATCTCGTCGAGGATGTTAAAGAAGACGTCGGCGTCGATAACCTTCATCTGGGCGTTCTTGCCGAACGGCGTCTTAGCCTCTTCGATGAGCCCCTCGAGCTCGTCGACAAGACTCACGATCCTGTCGCCAGGAAAATTCTCGCCCGGCATCCGGTCTCCTTTCATAGGTAACATATCATCGTGTAAGTTTACCACATGCCACCAGGCATTAAAAAACGTCACGAAAAGCGATGTTTGAGCGCCTTGACCACATTGGACGGAACAAAATTAGAGACGTCGCTACCGAGCGAGGCAATCTGGCGAACCACCGAGCTCGAGATATAGCCGTACTGCGGCGCACTCATGACAAAGATGGACTCCAGCTCGCTATCCAGGCGGTAGTTGAGGTCGGCCTGCTGCAGCTCGTACTCAAAGTCGGTCATGGCACGCAGGCCCTTGACCACGGCTCCTGCTCCCTGTTCGCGGGCAAAATCGACCAAGAGACCGGTGAAGGGCAGTACCTCGACGCCGTCAATATCTCCGAGCGCTTCACGGGCCAGAGCCACGCGCTCGTCGAGCATAAACGTGGTGCCGACGCCGTTTTTGCCCTGCGACTCGGCAACGGCCACGATCACGCTGGGAAAGATGCGGCGGGCGCGGCGGATGACGTCGATATGACCAAACGTGATGGGGTCGAAGGTACCCGGGACGATTACGCGGTTAATGGTGTCACTCATGGGCATCCTCCGTGGGTGCGTCGCTATCGTTGCCATCATCCTCGCCGTTGCCAACCCAACGAAGCAGGTCGACCGAGGTTATGCCATAGCGCTTCTCCCGCATGGTCTCAAAACCAGCTGGACGAGCGCCCGTATCGGCCGCGGCGTGCTCAAAGAGCGCGTAGGCACCCTGCACCAGCAAGCCTTGCTGAGCTAGGTTCTGCAGCAGCTCCTCGACCGGCTCAGCACCAAAAGCATAGGGTGGGTCGAGCAGGACCAGGTCAAAGGGACCGCCCGGCACGCGGCCGCGCGAAGCGCTTGCCAGCACGTCACCCGTCACCACGCGCCAACGCGCACGGTCACGGCAGAGCGACTCGATATTCTTGGTAATCAGACGAGCAGCGTTGCGATCGATCTCGAACGTGGTGAGCGAGCGGGCACCACGCGAGAGCATCTCGATGCCCAAGGCTCCGGAGCCGCCAAAGGCATCCAGCACGCGGACCTCGTCCAGATCGAAGTCGAATGCCGACATGACCATAGATGCGCACGCCTCGCGCACGCGATCGGTCGTGGGGCGGGTGACATCGCGACCACGGGGCTCCTCGATCTTACGACCGCGCCATTCGCCGCCGATGATTCTCATCCTCCGCTGACCTCCTTAAAGATATGTCGATACCGCGTGGCGACTGCATCGCGCAAGGGGCGCGTCGCCACAGAGTCAAGGTTGCAAGCATACCGCAAGAGGTCGACCGCGTCCAAATGGGCCCACTCGATCAATTCCTCGTCGGCATCGAGGTCAACAAAGCGCAAGGTCACGCCGCCATGCTGGCGGTAACCCAGGATTTCGCCCTCGTGGCGCAGACGCAGGTCCATCTGGGCGAGCGTAAAGCCGTCCGAGGTCCTCTCGAGCGACTGGAGCCGGTCTTGTGCCGCCGACGCGCCGCCGTTGCCCTTGGAATGCGTCATGACCAGGCACGTACCCGACACGCTGCCGCGGCCCACGCGGCCGCGCAGCTGGTGCAGGGCCGCCAAGCCAAAGCGCTCACCGTTCTCGATGACCATGACGGTGGCGTTGGGCACGTCAACGCCCACCTCGACCACCGTGGTCGAGACGAGCACGTCGATCTCGCCACGCTTAAAGGCATCGATGACCCGGTCCTTCTCCCCCGCCGGCATGCGGCCATGGAGACGCTCGATGGTAAGCCCCGGTAGCGCCAGACGAAGGCGATCGAGCTCGGTCGCCGTGTCATGCAACGGCACGGGCACGGTCACGCGGCCTTCGTCGTCGCGAGCGATGCCGGGGACGTCTTCGAGCTCATCGGCCGAATCGCTCGGCTCCACGAGCGGACAGATCACGTAGGCTTGCTGCCCCTTTTCGTGCGCCTCGCGAATGGCGCCATAGGCCAGGTCGCGACTCGACTCGGTGAGAACGCGCGTCGTCACGCCGGCACCCGGAATGGGACGATGGCGGATGATGCTCGTGTCCAGATCGCCGTACACCGAAAGCGCCAGCGTGCGCGGGATCGGCGTGGCAGTCATGACCAGCAAGTCGGCACCCGGGCCTTTTGCGCGTAGAGCGTTACGCTGGCCCACGCCAAAGCGGTGCTGCTCGTCGATCACCACAAGCGACAGATGCTTGAACGTGACGTTCTCCGAAAGCACCGCATGGGTACCAAAGAGCACGTCGAGCTCGCCAGACTGGAGCCGTGCATGAATCTGTTCACGCTCGGCCGCCGGCGTGGCGCCCGTCAGGAGCGCCCAGGTCATGCCAGCTTGCGAAAGCAAGGGGCCGGTCTTATCGGCATATTGACGCGCCAGCACGCCCGTGGGCGCCATAACGCAGGCTTGGGTGCCGCTATCGGCCGCAACCGCCAACGCGCAGGCGGCAACGGCGGTCTTACCGGTACCGACGTCGCCCAGCAGCAGACGGTTCATCACGCGACCGCCATCGCACATATCATGCAGGATGTCTTGAAATGCAGCCTCCTGCTCATCGCTCAGCGAAAACGGCAGGGCCTGTTTAAGCGCAGCAAAATGCTCACCCGCGTCATGCGCATAAGGCACTACGTCGACCATACCGCCATCGTTGCGCAGGCGCAGCGCGAGCTGCAAGCAGAGACACTCCTCATAGGCAAGACGCCGGCGCGCGATGTCGCGCTCGGCCATGCTCGAGGGAAAGTGGATCGAGCGCAGCGCGCGGGCATTGCTCATGAGCTTCCGCATTGCGCGCAGCGGCGCGGGAATGGGGTCGAACGGATTGGCGACCACTTCGAGCGCACCGCTCACGATACGGCGCATCCATGCCTGACTCACGCCGTCACTTACGTAGTGGACCGGCAAAATGGTACCCGCGGCGCGCCCGTCCTCGAGCTTTTCAAAGTGAGGCGAGGCCATCTGCTTAAAACCGTAGGCAAACTCGACCTTGCCCATCACGGCCAGGCGGTCGCCCTGCTTAAGCTGTTGGGCAATCCAGGGCTGACGGAAAAAGGCAACCTGCAGCACGCCCGTCTCGTCCACGAGCGAGACCTCGGTCACCTGCATACGCGGACGGGGCTGCTTTTGGACAATACGATCGACCGTGGCGATGATGGTGCACACGGTACCGATGGGCGCCATCTCGATGGACCACGAGCGAGTGAAGTCCAGGTAGCGATGAGGAATATGGAGAAGGAGGTCCCCCACCGTCCGAATTCCCAAACGGCGAAGGGCCTCCTCACGTTTACCCGAAACATATTTGAGTCGCGCGATATCCTCGTCGAGCGCATTGCTCTGGGCAAAGCGCTCCGAGACGCGCGGCACGGAGCACAGCTCGGACATGGGCAGAGCCTACTCGATCGAGAAGATCACGGGATAGAGCGGCTGCTCGCCACGATGGGCGTCGATCTCCAGATCGGGCTGAGCCTCCTCGATGGCATCGACGATCTCCTGGAAAGCCTCATCGGACAGCTCCTCGCCGGCCAGAATCGTCAGCGCGTCGCCCTCCTCTTCCTCCTGCATGCGGTTGATGCAGTCGAGCGTGACCTGCTTCACGTCAGAACCGACCACATCGATGGAGCCGGCGATGATGCCCATGACGTCACCGGAGTGAATCGGCGAGCCGTCAGAGGCGCTGGAGTCGCGCACGGCACGGGTGACCTCGCCATCGCGGACCTCGCTGATGGCGTCGACCATGGCGGCAACAGCATCCTCGAGTTCGGAATCGGGCAGGACCGCGAACAGCGCGGAGAACGCCTGCGGGACAGTCTTGGTGGGAACGACGGCGACCTTCTTGTCGGTGCAGGCAGAAGCGGCAGCCTCGGCAGCCATGCGGATGTTGCCGTTATTGGGAAGGATGATGACCGAGGTCGCGTTGACCTGGTCGACGGCGCCAAGCAGGTCGGCGGTCGAGGGGTTCATGGTTTGGCCACCCGACACGATCACGTCGACGCCGAGGGACTTAAGGATGTCGGCCTCGCCGGAACCAGCCGCAACGGCGACAAAGCCAAGGGCCTTCGCGGGCTCGGCAGCCTTCTCCTGGTCCTCATGGATCTTAGCGGTACGGTCGTGGGCCTCCATCTCCATGTTGTGGATAAAGACCTCGTAGATCTGACCAAGCTGCAGCATGTGCTCGAGCACCAGGTTCGGGGTGTTGGAGTGCACGTGGATCTTGTAATCGGGGTAGGCACCCACGAGCAGCTCGCAGTCGCCCATGGAACCCAGGAACTTAAGGCACTCGTCCTCGTCAAAGGGAGCGTCGGCCTTAAAGAGGAACTCGTTGCAGTAGCGGAACTCCGAGCCCTCCCAGTCGTCGTTGGCCTCGATCTCAACACGGCCAAGAGCGGCATCGCGAGCAGAGCCGGCGGAATCGAACGTAGCGGAGAAATCCTCGACCACGGTGCTGCGGCCAAGGGCAGCGGCAACAAAGTTCTCCAAGAAGATGGCAAAGCCAAAGGCGCCGGAGTCGACCACGCCGTTCTCCTTGAGGACGGGCAGCAGGTCGGGCGTGCGGGCGACGGACTGGTAGGCCTCGACGACGATGGCGTCGAGCGCATCCTCGGCAGAGAACTTCTTCTTCTCGCACTCGTCTGCCTTGGTCGAAACATCACGCAGGACCGTGAGGATCGTGCCCTCGATGGGCTTACGAACAGCCTGGAAGGCAACCTTGACGGCACGACGGAAGGCGAAGGCGATATTGGCGGATGTAATGGGCTCATCGGCAGAGACAAGGCCCTCGGCCACGCCGCGTAGGATCTGCGAGGTGATGACACCGGAGTTGCCACGGGCGCCCATCAGGGAGCCGTGGGTGATAGCGCCGGCAATGGCCTCCATGTCGGCATCGGCGGGAAGGGCGGAAAGCTCCTTGGTCACCGAGGCGAGCGTGAGCGACATGTTGGTGCCGGTGTCACCGTCGGGTACGGGGAAGACGTTGAGCTTGTTGATCTCCTCGGCCTTTTCGGAAACGGCAGCCGCAGCAATCGGAAAACAGGTGCGAATGGTCTTTGCAATCATAAGTGATGAAATCTCCGTATTCGGATGCTAGTTCAGACGGCTCTTGAGCGCGTCGATGTGAATGCCGATCTTAAGGCTGGCGGGATCGATCTGGGCGATCTCCTGCAGGGTGAAGGCGACGGAGCTCGAAAGATTGTGGCAGACGGACTTCATGTTGACGCCGTTCTCGAGCACGACGTGAAGGTCGACCGTGAGGCCGTTCTCGTCGGCGGAAACAAGCACGCCCTTGCGGAGGCGCTGGCCGGCAAGCAGGCGCACGCTCTCGGCGCCCTGGAGCTGTTCGGCCATACCAACGACGCCATAGCACGTCATCGCGGCATAACCGGCAATATCGGCAATAACGTCGTTCGAGACGCTCAGGCTGCCGTTAATGGTCTCAGACACAAGAATCTCCTTATCTGGTGCTCGCGGCACCATCTCGTGGGAGCAATCATTGCATTATTCTACAACGACCGCGCCATGTTGAGGTGGTGGGTCACGGGATTACATCCTCGACACGAAATGTTGATATGACAACGTTCGCGCCAGGCGATCGCGGCATGAAAAAACCCGCCGCATAAGCGACGGGTTTTACAACCTGGCTCCCCGGGTAGGACTCGAACCTACAACAGCGCGGTTAACAGCCGCGTGCTCTACCATTGAGCTACCGAGGAATTTAAAGCCCAACGGAAAGGGCTGAGAAATTCTGGCTCCCCGGGTAGGACTCGAACCTACAACAGCGCGGTTAACAGCCGCGTGCTCTACCATTGAGCTACCGAGGAATAGGTACGTGCTCTCAAGCAACGAAGTTTATTATACGGACGATTGGACGAAGGGCAAGAACTTTTTTTAAGAAATTTTCTCGCCATGATCCCTTGGGGACGGCCTAACTGCCGGCACCAGCAACGGAAACGCCGATGTTTTGACAATGCCAGCGAGCGGGCACCAGAGCGAACAAATTGACATGAAAAGAGGACGGCATAGACCTTCTGGTCATGCCGTCCTCTTTGAATGACAAGTTGTCGCTCTGGTGTCCGCGCAGCGTCAACCAGTTACGGCGTTTGGAAAAACGCCGTAACTACTAAGACTCGATGTAGTCCTTGAGCTTGCTGGAACGGCTCGGGTGGCGGAGCTTGGCCAGGGTCTTGGACTCGATCTGGCGGATACGCTCGCGCGTGACGCCAAACTCGCGACCGACCTCCTCGAGCGTGCGGGGATGTCCGTCGACAAGGCCAAAGCGCAGCTCGATAACCTTGCGCTCGCGATCGGCAAGCGAATCGAGCACCTGGGTGAGCTGCTCCTGCAGCATGGAGAAGCTGGCGGCATCGGGCGGAACGATAGCCTGGGAGTCCTCGATGAAGTCGCCTAGCTGGGAATCCTCTTCCTCGCCGATCGGGGTCTCGAGCGACACGGGCTCCTGCGAAATCTTCTGGATCTCGCGGACGCGGTCGGCGCTCATGTCCATCTCGGCACCGATCTCCTCGGGTGTCGGGTCGCGACCCAGGTCCTGGAGGAGCTGGCGCTGCACGCGGACGAGCTTGTTGATGGTCTCGACCATGTGCACGGGAATACGAATGGTACGGGCCTGGTCGGCAATAGCGCGCGTAATGGCCTGACGGATCCACCACGTGGCGTACGTGGAGAACTTGAAGCCCTTCTGGTAGTCGAACTTCTCGACGGCGCGGATCAGACCGAGGTTGCCCTCCTGGATCAGATCCAGGAACAGCATGCCACGGCCGACATAGCGTTTGGCGATAGAGACGACCAGACGCAGGTTTGCGCTGATGAGCGCCTGCTTGGCCTCAAGACCAACGTTCTCAATACGCGTAAGACGACGCATCTCGGCGCGCGTGAGTTCAATCTCGCCTGCATCGGCAGCCTCGAGCTTCTCGGTAGCCTCGAGACCGGCCTCGATCTTCATGGCCAGATCGACCTCTTCAGACGCGGTCAGCAGGTCGACCTTACCGATCTCCTTGAGGTACATACGAACCGGGTCGCCGGTCAGCATCACCGTGGAGGCATCGATGCCGCGCACGCGCGAACGCGAACGAGACGTGCGCACGGTGCGCTTCTTCTTGCTCTTGGAAGAGCCCATCTCGGCATCGGCCTGGCGGGCCATCTTAAGCTCGTGATCGTCAAGCGAGCCGGAATCGTGCTCGTCATCGTCGAAATCGTCGGTATCGTTATCGTCATCGTCGACGCCCATCGGGGCGTCGTCGTTTCCGCTCGCGGAGATAATCTGGATGCCTCTGTTGCGCAGCGCGGAATACACCGCGTTGAGCTGCTCATCAGAAACATCGATATCCTTCAGGGCGACCTGAATCTCGTCCTCGGTTACCGAAGTCCTGTTTGAGCCGTTGCCCATGAGCTTTGCAACGTAGGATTCCAGCCCAGTACCCGTGCTCTCAGTCTTTTTTGGCACAGATTCTCCCTTCGTAGTCCACAGGACTCAATACTTTAGCACACACATTGACGTCTATACCCAAAATAAAGACAGGATATAGGCGAGAATACGCTGGTTGACCACAACATCTAGGCCTGATCGGCACCTGCGGTCTCCAAACCGATCAAACGGAACGGGTCGGCCACGCCACCGATCGACTTTTGGAGCTCGCGTTGGCGCTGCGAATCTTGTACCGCCTGCATCGTCAGCACGCGACGGGCCTCATCGTCGAGTGAACGGTCCTGACGCAACTTGGCCTGCGCGGCTCGCATGCGACGTTTGATGGTGTAAAGCTCGAGCGTATCGAGCATAAAGACGATGTTCGTCTCAGTCGGGTGCTTACTCGTTGCCGAGATGCGCCCGGCGCTGACGAGCGACGCCGCCTCAGGACACACCGCGCGCGCCGCATCCATGCAGGCAGCAGGATCGGTGCCCGGCGGCGTTGCCAGCACGGCCCACGCAATGGACTCGTGACGCGGGTCGACCCACTCGATAGAACAAATGCGATCGGCATATGTGCGGAACAGATCGGGGTAGCTCGTGAGCATGGTCAGCAGCTCACGCTCCCCCGCCAGGGATTTCCGCTCCAGATCGGTCAAAACAATCGGCATCGACGGAGCTGCCGCACTTGAACTATCGGCAACAGGCACGGCGCTTTCCATCCCCGCCGGCACATCGATTGGCGGCAGATCCTCGTCGACCTCCAACGGCGCGGCCCCATAGGCATCAAGCGGAACGTGGTCGTACGGGTCCTCCTCGACCGATGCGGACACCGCTGGCGTCGCACCCGCGGCCCAGGCACCGCGAGACGTCCCCTGCAAACCAGACGCCCGACCGCCCGCGCTGCCCGCGCGCTCAGCTTGCGCGCGTTGACGCTCGTAGCTCTGCTCACGACGTCGCTCCGCATCCTCACGCTTGGCGACATCGCGAAACACACGGCCCGAACTCGCGCGCACGGTCTCCAGGTCCAAACCCAGCAGATCGGCAATCTGGATAAAGTACGTGTCGATCATATAGCTGTCCCGTAGCGGATAAATGAGCGTCAGCGCATCCTCGAGCGCTTTGGCGCGACCGCCCGGCGTGGTAATGTCGCTCGACTCCTGCAGTGAGCGGTACACAAAGTCCATGAGGGGCTCGGCGGCGTCGATGCGCGCCTGCAATGCCTCGCCACCATGCGCGGTAATGAACTCCATGGGGTCGTTGCCGTCGGGAAGCACCACGCAGCGCAGGTCCATCGAATCCTGCTCGATAAACTGAATCGCACGACGGGCGGCCTTTTGACCGGCGGCGTCGCCGTCAAACATATAGACAATGCGCTTGGCAAAGCGGGTAAGCGTCTTTACGTGATGTTCCGTAAGTGCTGTGCCCAGCGTGGCGACGACGTTTTTGATCCCTGCCTCCCAGCAGGCGATGCAGTCGGTATAGCCCTCCACCACGATGGCGGTATCCTGCGCGACGATAAACTCCTTGGCCCAGTTAAAGCCATAGAGGTTTCGTTTTTTATGAAACACGCTCGTCTCGGCGGTGTTGAGGTACTTGGGCTGACCATCGCCCATGATGCGCCCGCCAAAGGCGATATTGTGACCCTGCTCATCAAAGATGGGAAACATCACGCGGTCGTAAAAACGGTCCGCGAGCTGCCCGCGCCCACGGCTCACGGCCACGTTGGCGTCAATCATCTCCTGCGGGGTAAAGCCCGCCTGCGACAGATGCGACACCAGCGCGTTGCGACCCGGCGCAAAGCCCAGGCAGTAGCGGCGACAGACATCTCCGCCCATGCCACGGCTGGCAAAGTACTCGCGCGGACGGCTGTCCTTACCGCGCATAAGCATGGTGTGGTAGAACTGGGCCGTCTCGGCGCACAGGTCATAGATGCGGGCGCGCTTGGTGCCGCGATCGCGCTGCGCACCGGTATCGTGCAGTTCAATGCCCGCACGATCAGCCAAATAGCGGATCGACTCGGGAAAACTCAGGTTCTCGCGCTTCATGATATAGGTAAAGACGTCGCCGCCCTCGCCGCAGCCAAAGCAGTGCCACACCTGCGTAGCAGGGATAATGTGAAACGATGGGGTCTTTTCGCCATGAAACGGGCAGCAGCCCCAAAACTCATGGCCGCGGGGCTTGAGCTCAACCGTTTCCTGCACGATGGCAACCAGGTCCGACGCCGCGCGTACCTGATCTTTTTCCTCATCGCTAATCACGGATACTCACCCCCTGCTCACCCAAGTTATGACGGATATCGTCGATATTACCCTCGACGGTCGCGATTAACTCGTCCAGGGAATCGAACACGCGAGACGGACGCAGCCAGCGCGTAAACGCCAGCGACACCGATGCACCATACAGGTCGCCCGCATAGCCGATCAAGTTGGCCTCGAGATGCGCCGAGGCGGCATCGTCGGCATAGGTCGGCGGCAGACCGACGTTAACGGCAGCAGGCCATACGGTATCGTCGACCAGCACCAGACCCTCATAGACGCCATCGGCAGGCACTTGGATGCCGTCGGGCACCTGGATGTTTGCCGTGGGAAACCCCATGTCGGAGCCCTCGTGACGGCCAGCCGCCACAACGCCGCGCAGCATATAGGGACGGCCGAGAAGCTCGGCAGCCAGCTCCACATGACCCTGACCCAGCTCATGGCGGATGCGCGTGGCGCAGATGGTCTGCCCGTTAACGCAGAGCAGGTCGTGACCGTAAACGTCAACCCCACGCTCAGTACCCCAGGCGCGCATCTCGGCAACGCCCGAAGCGCCGCCGCGGCCGAGCCTAAAGTCGCTGCCGACACGAATGGAGCGAATGTCGACAACACGCGACAACAGCGCCAGAAACCCGACATGGTCGAGTGCCGCCACGGCGGGCGTAAAGGGAACGGCCACCACCACATCGACCCCGGTTTGAGCCAGGGCATGCAGGCGGTCGGCCGTCGTCATCAATTTTTGAGCGGGCGAAGGACTCACCACGACGTCCGGATCAGGATCGAAGGTGACCACGACCGCTTTGCTGCCGTGGTCATGCGCATCGCGAATAACCGCATCGATCAGCTCTTGGTGCCCACGATGCACGCCATCAAACACGCCAATAGCGATCGACGCGGCACCCAAGAACTCGCACCCATCAAATGCATCGGCAGAAACGATACGGGCCTCATCCAACTCACCCGCGAAAAAGATACGCGCGAGCTCGTGGGGCGTCAGCATCATCGAACACCGCCGATCGCCTGCGGAAAGACGTGCTCCATCACAAAGCGGCCGCCCTCGATACGAGCAAGCGCCTTCAATCCCCCATCGAGTACGAGCGCGAACGGCGCCTTCGCCGTATCGAAATCCGCAAGCGCGCGTTCAACGGGAATTCGGCGACCACAAAGCAGGTCGTCTGCAAGATTACCCGGCAAATCGACACGCGTGGCACCAAGGGCGGCGATGGGATCCAGAGCGAAGCCGGCAGCGGACTCGGCAGAGAGCTCCTCTACCGCATGACAGGCGCCAATGGAAACCACGCCGGAAGCCGTACGGCGCAGCGCGGAAATATGCGCAGCGCTATCGCAGGCGCGACCAAGATCGCGAGCGAGCGCGCGAATGTAGGTGCCCTTGCTTACCGAAAACGCCACGGTCCAGACGCACGTATCGCCCTCGCCGCTCACGGCGATCAGGTCGGCGGCATAGACCTCGACGGGGCGCGGAGGCAAGTCGACCGCATTACCCTCACGAGCGCTCTTATAGGCGCGAACGCCATTGACCGAGATGGCCGAAAACGCTGGCGGCACCTGCATCTGCGGGCCAAGCATAGCGGCTAGCTGCTTACGGGCGTAAGCGAGATCGTGCAGCTCGGGGGCAACGGGCACCGTGCGAACGGCCTCGCCCTCCGCGTCATCGGTGTTGGTCTCGACGCCAAACGAAATGTCGGCGACATAACTTTTGGTATCGAGAGTTAGCATGCCCAGCAGACGGGTCGCCTGGCCGACGCCCACCACCATGACACCCGAGGCCATGGGGTCGAGCGTACCGGCATGGCCGACGCGTCGCTCATGGAGGGCGCGTCGGCACTGCGATACCACGTCGTGGGACGTACAGCCCACCGGCTTATCGACGGCGAGCAGCATATTCAATTGAGAAGGCGTACGAC
>CABSAN010000005.1 GCA_902475785.1 uncultured Collinsella sp. | reverse complement strand
GCCTCAAACGCGGCGACTTGGTGCGCGTCACCTATTACGATACGTACGGCTATCGCGCTCGCACGGGCATCCTTGATGAGGTGCTCCCTGCGTTCAAGCTACTCAAACTCAGGGATATCGTCATCGACTTCGACGACATCCAGGACATCGAACTACGCGGACGAGCCTAGACAAGGACGCGCATCCAAGGCAAGGCCTACAGCGTCATGACGTAGTAACCCGCATCTCTCACGGCAGCCTCAAGGACACCACGATCAACCGGCTGCTTAGAGCGCACGCGTGCCGTGTGGTCCGCATACGTCACCGTTGCCCACACGCCATCCAGCGCATTCAGGGCATTGGCCACATTCTGAGCGCAGCCATCACGGCTCATGCCGCCGATGAGCAACTCATCGCTATAGGGGTAGTGGGACAGATCGGTATCCGCAACCACTACCTTCTTGGCCTTCTTACCGCTCGCGCCATCGCTGCAGCAGCTCTTTCCGTGTGTCGAAGCGACAATGCGACGCAGTCCAAAAAACATGCCGACGGCAATGACGGCCAGCACGATGAGATTCGAAGGGTTGAGCAAGTCACTCATGCGTTCCCCTTTCAAGTAGCCCTATCTAGATACCCCCATGGGGTGTCCCTATCTTAACCCAAAATCATGTCCGTTCGGTCAATTAGTTTCCCTCTTCAAACTTTTTTGTTGACCATGGCTTACTTTCGAGTATAAGTTTTCCTAGGCTAACAAGTGAGGGCTCGAAAGGGGCAACGTGACTCGAACCATTGACATCCCAACATACCAAACGGCTGTCGTGCGCAACTGCTCCCCTACGCTCGCAGGTATCAAGCCGGCTTCGCTCTTTACCTATCCCGGCGTTTACGCCAACCAAAACGGAAAGCCCGGCGCCGCCCATATCGAAGAGCGACGCTCTCGCCTGCTCGCCGTCATAGCCCAATGCAACCGCGAGCTCCAGCCACTCGGGATCCATATGAGCGTTTTGGTCTGGCGCCCCTGCGGTGCGCTCATCTATGTGTACCGCCCTGCGGACCTTATGCGATATCTCTCCGACCCCCGCGCCGCGACGGCGCTTGTCGCCGAAGGCTACGATGTCCACAACCTGCCCGCATCCCTGGTGTATCTCGCCGCGCGCATCACGCTGGCAAGCAGCAATGCCGCAGAAAGCGCCTATGACGGCAGTATCTGCGCACTCGCGCGAAATAGGCACTGCGATACGGGGTGCATGTGCGAGTTCCCCCACGAAATTGGCTATTTTTTGGGCTATCCCTACGAAGATGTCCATCAGTTTATCGTCCAGCACGGCGAAAACTATAAGGTCTTTGGCGCCTGGAAGGTATACACGAACGTCGAACAGGCGCTCGCGACCTTTGACTCCTATCGCGCATGCACGCAATACCTTACCTATATCTATCAACAGGGCTGCACCCTGGGACAACTTGTCCAGGCAACCCGATAGAGCATACAAAACGCGGCCGCACGCCGCACAACCGAAAGGAAAACATATGAGCAAGATCGCCGTCGTCTACTGGAGCGGCACAGGCAACACCGAGGCAATGGCAAACTTCGTTGCCGAGGGCGCAACCGGTGCCGGCGCCGAGGCAGAGGTCATCTCCTGCGCCGATTTCTCCGCAGACAAGGCCGCCGACTACGACGCCTTCGCCTTCGGCTGCCCCGCCATGGGCTCCGAGGAACTCGAGTACGATGAGTTCCAGCCGATGTGGGACGAGGTCAAGGAGACTCTCGGCGACAAGAAGGTCGTCCTCTTTGGCTCCTTTTCGTGGGCCGAGGGCGAGTGGATGGACAACTGGAAGGCCGACGCCGACGAGGCCGGCGTCAACGTCGCGGATTCCACCATCTGCTACGACGCGCCCGACGACGAGGGTGAGGCGGCCTGCAAGGCTCTGGGAGCGGAGCTGGCATAAACCACCCACTGACACGACAGATGCAACGCAAACGGGCTCCGGGTCGTCTTAACCCGGAGCCCGTTCATCTATAAAGCCACGACACGAACGGCACAACTCACCCGCGTATCAAACGACGGACGTTACAGACATCGAGTCGCTATGCATTCTTACGGGAGCGCACATACCACGCACCAATAGCCGCAAGGCACACGATACCGACAGCAACACCGGTAACAGCGACCGGATTAACGCCGCCTCGCCCATCCAAAGCGCCCTTTCGTGATGTGGCAGCAGCGGACGTCGTTTTCGAACCGGAAGACTCGTCGGAGCCGGACTTCTTATCGGACTCGCCCTTGTTGGCATCCACATTCTGCGACATCTCCGACTTCGAGCCATCCCGCTTATCGCCGGAGCCATCGCCCCTCTGCGAACCGGTCGGCATGACCGCGGGCGTCGGATTCTTCGTCGGGACCGTAGGAACGGGCACCTCGGGCGTCACGGGTTTTTTCGAGCCGCCCGGTTCGACGACACCGGCTTTTGCGCCGCTGATCTTGGACCAGTTCACACCGGACCCTGCGGACTTATAGGCCGAAAGGGCTCGTAAGGCCTGTACCGTCGCAAGCGCGTTGGCATTGCCGGGCTTACCGTCGGATCCCATGGTATGGGCGTAGCCCTTGCCGTCGGCAACCTCGTAGGCGCAGATTGCGGCAATCAGGCTATTCGCACCCGTTGCAAAGCCGTTCTTGGTATTTACGGGATCCTTGCCAAGAGCCACAAGAGCGAGCAACACCTGGGCATTAGACTCGACGGACCCAAAATCGCAAAGGCCGTTCATCTGGCCCCTAAGGAAGCCGAGCGCATTGTCGACAGCAGATGCAACAGAAGGTTGGCCATTCGAGGCCGGGGCGACAGCACACGCGTCATCATCGACATAGGGTGCAAGCGCCTGAAGTGCCATAGCGGTCATATCGACGTTGCTCGCACCGCCCGCATCGATGGTGAAACCGCCGTCGGGATTCTGGAACGAAAGCAGCGCGCAAACAAGCTGAGCACGCGTCCAAGAAGAGCCGGACGCACGCAACGCCTCATTCGAAATACCCGCCTCGTCAAGGGCAATCAGCGCATAGACCACGTTGTTCGCCGAAGCCACAAGATCTTCGTGAGAGCAAATGTCGTTAATGAGATTCACACCATCGAAAGAGGTGATATCCTCGCCAAGCGCGGTTAGCGCAAGCGCAACTCGCTCGCAATCAGTCACCTTGGCGGTGTTGCCCGACCACTCGGCCTTATGAACGGTAAGGGACTTCTTGTAATTCGCGATCAGTGCGTCGTCAATCTTGCGCCCCGACGTTGCGAAGGCGTAAATCTCCCATTCTTGACCATAGGTGTACGCATCGATCGTACGGTTGGCGTCAAAGTACTTGGCAGCGGAAAGGGTACCTTCGTCAGCCTTTGCCTCGTTATCCGGTGAGGCAACGATTCCGTCAACCGTAATCTCAAAGGAGATGGCCTGGGCACCGGCAGTCTGATCGATCGGCGTACCGGTCACCGTATAGGTACCGGCCTTGTTCGCCGTCAGGACATAGGCGCCGCTCGCCACAAACAAGCCGTCGTCAGGAGCACCGTCAACGTGCTTCCAATCACCAAGAGCGCGTCGGTCGATACTCACGGCATCCGAGGCATCCCGACCTTCCTCGGTCGTCACACTCCATTTCATACCGGGCTCGGAAACGCTCCAGCCCTCGACATCGTTCTCACCCGTATAACCCAGGTTGAGTTCGACGGTCTTACCGGCCTTAACGGACGCGGGGACATTCGTGATTGTCACCGATTTCAGTGGGTTCCGGTAAGCGTAGATAACTTCTCGCTTACCCGAGGAGATGACGCTGCCGTCCTGGTTTTCGACCGTCGCCTCAAACGTTGTCTTACCGGCCTTATACGGCGTAAAGCCAATCTCGCCACTCGTAGTGTACTCGGCAACCGCAGAATCACTCGAGGTGACCGTGTAGCAAGCGCGATCACTCGCGTTTTCGGGTCCCACAACCGGCGCAGCCTTATCGGTCAGGAAGGCGCCTTTGGCAAGCGGATTGCGACCGTGCAGATAGACAGTCTCGCCGTCCTCGTTATAGCCAAGCGAGACGCTCGTCGCTGGCACATAGCTCGACGTGACCGTCACGCTCTTGGAGGCGATATCGAGATTTGCGCGTGAAGATACCCGAATCGTGGCCTCGCCCGGCTTCTTAAAATAAAAGCAGGCGGATCCGGGATTGGAGTAAAGTACGTTCGCAGGCGTGCCGACAAAGCGAAAACGCGCATAGGAAACAGGAGTGTACTCGCCCTCGGCGGCATCGGTGTAATGAACACGGACTTCAAGATTCTTGACCTCGGAACCCGCAACCGCAATAGTGCCGCCCGTCACGTTTGCGCCGTTATACCAAATCTGAAAATCATCGATCGGTTTGGACACTGCCTTGACCACAACGGTCGCGACGTTCTCGGTAGTGCCGTCGTCCTTGTGGAGTGTGGCGGTTACCGTACCTACGGCGTCGTTATACACGTGCAGCAGGCCCGTTTCCTCGTTAACGGCGATATCACCCCTGTTGGCATCTGGGGTACCCCAGGTCACCTTGGCATCCTTGGGCAGGCCATCGAGCTCAAGCGTGCCCGAAACGCAGGCGGCACCGTTCTCGCCCACCACAACGTCGTCGGGAGACGGGCAGAGCACACCATCGGCAGCAGTTACGGTCTTGCCGGTACGGGCAGACGTGAACTTCACCTCGTACTTATTGCTTGCAGTAGGGCTCTCAGAAGACTCGTGGTCTAGATTCTCACCGAAGTGCGGAAAGCCATCAGACCCCATACCCCACACGCTACCGTTTTCACCACGATTGACGTTGAGATTTTCGACAAAGGTCGCCGTCTTCATGTCATCGGTATCGACAGCATAGGAGTTAACGAGCGCGTCCGTGGGAAAGACAACCTTGTTGGTAAGGCCCTCCTGCCAGTACGTATTGATGAGCTGTCCGGAGTCGTAGCTCGCAAAGAGCACGCCGCCGGTCGAAGCGGCGGTGGACATGCAATTGGAGATCACGCCGCCCTTGAGCGTACGGCCAAAGCCAGCAACGCCCTTACCCGTAACGGACGTGGAGCAATTAATGACAGAGCCCTTTACCTGATTGCCAAGCGGACCAAACGACTTGCCGTCCATGGCCTGTTTGAGCTCACCGGCAAAAGAGACATTCTGGATGACGCCGGTGGAGCCAACGCTCGCAAACAGAGACTTAACGCCTCCCCCGTTGTCGAAGGTAATAGTGTGGCCCTGCCCGTCAAACGTGCAATTGAGCTCGCCTGTGGGTCCGAAGAACCATTCGTCATCAATCACAATGTCGTTATCGAGCACATAGTAGTTGCTCGCATCCTTGACGTTCATATACATGAAGTCATCCTGCGACGAGATATGCTTGACGCTCTCCGGCTGGGCGACGGGAGCCGTCGGCTTCTTTTTCTCAAGCGCATCCGAGGCGTCATCGAGCTTTTTGACCGCCGCATTTACATCGGATTGAGATGCATCGTCGTTATCGTTGACGATTTTGGCGTCAGCAAGAGCAGCGGCAAAGGCGGACCAGGAATCCGTTGTGTAGTCTGACTCATTGAGCGCCTCGGCGGCCGTGATAGCCGCGACGAGCGCGTCCTTATTGACAACGACGGGGGCAGAGCCGCTCACAAGCAAAGGCAGGCCACCATTGGACACCCAGGAAAAGCCAGTCGACGGCGTATCGGTATTGAGCACGTCGAGTGATTTAGCAGAAGAGAGGTCGGCGGCTTTAGCCGCGTTTCCCTTGTTAAAGCCGCTAGGGTTGTTCATCTCGGCAGGCGAAAAACCTACGGTATATAGGCAGTTCAACAGCGATCCGGCCTGAGCCTCACCGACCAGGCCACCGTTCCACTCAGCGACTGAGCCGGCAAAATAGGAATTGACAATCTTTCCGGACGTCATACCGCCGACCAGGCCACCGGCATAGCCCTCCCAGCCGCTAAGGTTCACACTCGCCGTGGACCAGCACATCTGGATGGTGCCAGAAAGTGTCATGGCAATGGAGCCCACATTGTCGGTGCTCGAGACCGAGCCTGTCACGCCCAGGTTCTGAATCGAGCCGGTCACATTATTCGCAACGGCCTTGCCGTTAATGGTGACCGTATGGCCCTGGCCATCCAGGGTGCCGCCAACGGTCTCGATCTGCTGGTCAGTGCCCATCGAAATATTCGCGCCGAGCTTGACGGTCGCACCCGCCTCAATGGTCTCGGGCATATCGGCCGCATCGTTGACGACCACCGTCTCGCCCGAGTGCACTACCTTGGCGAAAGAACCTGCTTCTTCGACCTGTGCAGCCGGTACCGTTTCCTCGGACGCAACAGACTGCACGGCAACACCAGAGCTTTCCTGCTCCTGCGTGCTGCCGCCATCTGCCATGCCGGTTTCAGCGTCGGCAGAAGGCTCATCTTCATTAGGCCTGCCCTGCCCAGCATCGTCCGCCGCGGTGACCTGATCGGCCGCCGCGGCTACGCCCGCGCTCACCTCCTCGGCAAACGCGGTCATTCCCGTGCTCGAACTGGCAAAGATAAACGCCATGAGCACGACCAGGAATTTCCTCGTACCTGTTCGGATGTTGTTAAGCATCCTTTCCCCCTTGGTCTGGAAGATCACTACCCCAATAAGAATCGAGGCCGACCATGTAAAGGGAAACGGGACACAGCGAAACGCCCGCACCTGACAGCATGCGGCAATGCCCCCGCATCGCATACGGGATGCTTGGGGCAAATATGATGTCATCTTCTGCTCACCGGAATCCAGCGGCTCCCAAAAGACCCTCGACACGAGAAGACCATAGGCAAGTAATCTGACTCGCGGGACAGCCCCGCACACAGTAACCGCCTTGTCTGGGATTCCCACCCAGTTCCCTTTTATGCGTCAAGCGCACCCATGGTCCGGCTTCTTTTCAAACAGCATGTAATTGTATGGAAGACCAGACAACGAGCGTCCGCCGATATCACGCACACATAATTCACCGAAAATGTGGTTAAAAGTCGGCCAGGGCAACGACGAGACCTTTATACGAAATGCAAAACGGGGCCGCAGCATCATTGCTACGACCCCGCCCGCTCAAGCAAACTCTCATTCCGAGACGCTGCTGATCAGCTACGAGATATTGCCCAAGAACGCCTTGGTGCGCTCGCTCTTGGGGTGGTCGAAGACCTCGCTCGGCGTACCCTCTTCCACGATAACGCCACCGTCCATAAAGACGACGCGGTCGGCGACATCGCGGGCAAAGCCCATCTCGTGGGTCACCACGATCATGGTCATACCGGCACGCGCAAGATCGCGCATGACGCCAAGAACGTCGCGGACAAGCTCGGGGTCAAGCGCTGACGTGGCCTCGTCAAAGAGCATGACGTGAGGGTTCATCGACAGGGCGCGGGCGATGGCCACGCGCTGCTGCTGGCCGCCCGAGAGTTGGCTCGGCATAAAGTCGATACGCTCGGCAAGACCGACCTTAGTCAGCTCCTCGACGGCAATCTTCTCGGCCTCTTCCTTGCTGCGCTTGAGCACCTTTTGCTGCGCGAGCATGACGTTCTTTTTGACTGACAGGTGCGGGAACAAATTGAACTGCTGGAACACCATACCCAGATGCGTACGTACCTTGTTAAGGTCGACGCCCTTGGCACACACATCCACGCCCTCAACGACAATCGAGCCGCTCGTGGGATGCTCCAGACGATTGATGCAGCGAAGCATCGTCGATTTACCCGAGCCCGAGGGGCCCAGGACCACGACGACCTCGCCCTTGTGCACATCAAGATCGATGTCGCGCAGGACCACGTTATCGCCAAAGGCCTTCTGGAGGTTCTTGATGCTGACGACGACCTCGTTCGAGTTTTTGGTTTCGCTCATGATAGGACCTCCTTACAGACCGGCGATGTGATCGGCGGGCGTCGCGACAACCTGTCCGGCACTCTTGGTGGGACGCTTCTTCTTAGTTTCGGCCGTCCCCAGAAGCCTCGCCTCAAGACCGCTCACCAAGCGCGCAAGCGGCAGGGTAATGACCAGATAGAACAGGGCGGCAACCACATACGGCGTGATGGAGCCCGTCGTGGCCACGATGGTGCGGGCGTTCATGACAATCTCGACCACGCCCACGGCCGCGAGCAGCGACGTGTCCTTATAGAGCAGGATGAACTCACTGGTCAACGTAGGCAAAACATTGCGGAACGTCTGCGGAATCATAACGTAGAGCAGCGTCTGGAAGGCATTCATGCCCAGCGAACGCGCGGCCTCGTTCTGGCCCTTGGGAATCGACTGAATACCGGCGCGGAAGATCTCGCACAGGTAGGCGGACGAGTTCATGGCCATGACGATGACGCCCAGCACATAGTCGTCAACCTTGACGCCGGCAAGCGGCAGGCCAAAGAACGCGATGTAGATCTGCAGGAACGCCGGCGTACCACGAATGATATTCACATAGATGCCGGCAAGGCAACGCAGGATGCGCGACTTGGAGATACGCATGAGCGACAAGGCAAAGCCAAAGGGAATTGCTAGCGGAAACGCCACGAGCACGATCGAGAGCGACATAAGGAAGCCTTTGAAGACGATCGGCAGGCTCTGGACCAAAATGACCGGGTTCAGGAACAGGCGAAGGAACATGTTGGAATTCCATGCCTCGACCCACGGCTGCTCCTTAAGGTCGGCCAGGAAGTTATCGAATGCCGTCACGCCCTTAATCTCGACGGAAGGAATCTTGGAGATCTTCTTGGTCGAACCATCGGCCAAAGTGTAGGTGCCGCTAAAGGCCTCATCGCCGCCCTCGACGGGGAAGGTCACGCCGTAGACCTCGACACGGAAAAAGCCGCCGGCAGGCGCCGTCTCGCCAAAGTCGATCTTGAGCGTCTGGCCGTCAGCTTTGCACGTGGGCTTCATGGGCGTACGATCCATGAGGTCCTCGCCCGAGAGCATCGTCAATCGCGTGTCATCGGTACCAAACGTCGTGCCGTCGACAAACGTCAGCGAAAGACCGCTCAGCTCCTCGTCGGCATCGGCCTGGACCTCCCAGGTAATGCGCGTCTCGGTACCGCCGACCACAGCGCTGCCCGAACCGGTGTTGGGTCGGGCGGTAATCTTTGCGGTCTCAAGCGCCTGGGCGGTCCTGGGCGCATATGCCCCCGCGCACACCAGCGCGAGCGCCACGGCCATGACGCAGACTAGCTTTTGGAGCAAGGCGGGCAGTGGAAAACGCTGCTCCGCGGCCCCTTTGTTCAGTCGAGACAAGGTGGCTCCTATCGTAGAAGTTGCCGGCAAAACGAGACGGAAATGCTCTCCGTCAAGAGAAGCGCAAAGGCCCTCTCCGCCAAAACGGAAAGGGCCCGCGCGCAATCAAGTAGCTATTTTACTTGATGTTGTACTTAGCCATGAGGGCGTCGACGGTACCGTCGTCGGTCAGGTCCTTGATGGCCTGGTTGATATCGTCCTTGAGCTTGGTGTTGCCCTGGTTGATGGCGATGGCGTACTCCTCGCCGGTGCTGATCTGCTTAATGGTCTGGCAGGTGTTGAACTGCTCGGCGGTCAGCTGGCTGGCAACGGAGCGGTTGGTGACTACGGCGTCGCCCTTATCGGACTGCAGGGCGCTGAAGCACTCGGTAGCGTCCTTGTAGGGGACGATCTTGGCCTTGGGGAAGTTCTCCTGGGCAAAGGACTCGGCGGTCGAGCCAGACTGGACGATGATGGTAGCGTCGGCGTTGTTGAGCTTCTCGCTGTAGTTGTCGGCCGTGATGTCGGTGTTATCGACCTTGGTCACGATAGCCTGATCGTCCATGTAGTAGGAATCGGAGAAAGTGACTTCCTTCTCACGCTCGGGCGTGTCGGTGATAGCCGCGATTGAAACGTCATACTTGGCGCCCGAAGCGACGCCCGGAACCAGCGTGTCAAAGTCATTGTTGACGTACTCGACATCCAGGCCCAGCTTGTCGCCGATAGCCTTGATGAGCTCAAGGTCAAAGCCCTGATAATCGCCGTTGTCATCCTTGTACTCAAACGGAGCGTACTCGGCAGAGGTGCCGACGGTCAGCGTACCGTCCTTGACGAGCGCGTACTCCTTGGAGCCGTCGACCTTCTCGACCTTAGCGTCGTCAGAGCTGCTGGAACCGGCATTGGAACCAGAGGTGGCGTTGGACGAGCCGCAGCCCGTCAGAGCGAGGGCGAGCGCCATAGCACCCGTGGCGGCAAATGCGCCAAGCTTCTTGAGCTTCATAATCAGTCTCCTTCCGGTGACCCCGTTTGATTCAGAGGTCTGCAAAAACTGAGGGTTATTATGCACCCGCTTGGAAGAATCTGCAATTAGAAAACTGATTGAAACAAACCCATAACATGAATGGAGCACTCCACTTTATGGCGGCTGTTACTGCTGCAACGACCTTAACAGTTTGATTTCAGCCGCATAACCTGCAAGTTCGTTCGGTGTCTCCAAAATGAATGGCAATGCGCGCAAGCGGCCATTCGATACAATATTCTGCATAACCCGCATACCACCGCCAAACTCTTCACTACCCAGGTAGCCCTTGCCGATGCACTCGTGGCGATCCTTATGGGCGCCGCAGGGATTCTTGGAGTCATTGATATGCACGGCGCGCAAGCGCTCGATACCTACCACACCATCGAACTCGTCGAGCACGCCGTCCAGATCATGGATGATGTCGTAGCCAGCATCGCTCACATGGCAGGTGTCCAGACACACGCCCAGCTTGTCCGATAGCTCTGGACGTCTGGCAGCAACACCCTCGATAATGCGCGCCAGCTCCTCAAAGCTGCGGCCCACCTCGGTTCCCTTGCCGGCCATGGTCTCGAGCAGCACCGTCGTCTGTTGGCCTTCAAACATCACCTGACACAGGGTATCGACGATCATCTGAATGCCGGCGTCGGAGCCCTGCCCCACATGCGCACCGGGATGGAAGTTGTAGTAGTTGCCGGGCAGCGCTTCCATGCGCCGTAGGTCCTCTGCCATGGCCTCCAGGGCAAACTCACGCGCCCGCTCTTTGGCTGAGCAGGGGTTATAGGTATACGGGGCATGAGCCACGAGCGGGCCAAAGTCGTTTTGCTCCATAAGCTCGCGCAGGGCCGCCACGTCATCCATGTCAAGGTCTTTCGCCTTGCCGCCGCGCGGGTTGCGCGTAAAGAATGCAAAGGTATTGGCGCCAATGGACAGCGCCGTCTCCCCCATCGCCCGATAGCCCTTCGTCGTCGAAAGATGGCACCCAATCGTCAGCATCTCCAGCTCCCCCTCATCAGTTGCGGTGAAATAGTTCCTGTTTGGCCCCTATTCTGCCGCAAACAGGAACTATTCCACCGCAACTTATAAAAGGGGCATCAGAGATGCAAGCCACCAAGCACTATGGCTACGGGCGCCAGTGTCATGATCCCCTACGCGTCAGCGCCAAGTCCTAGAGGGCTAGACGGATTGCATCGATAATGCGCGCGCAGCGCTGTGTGGCGGCAAGGGGCATGACGGGGCTCTCGAGTTTCCCCGCCCGGATGAGCTGGGTCGCATGCTGAATTTCGCCGTAGAAATCATCGACCTCAAACGGGGCATTTATTTCGAGCATTCGTCCGTCGGAGTACTTCACATGGGCGAGCTCGGGGCGATGGAGGCGCTCGATTTCCAACGAACCCCGCTCGCAGGCAATCGTTAAGCGGCTTTCATATGCTGCCTTGCCGTCACACACCATATGAATGGGTATACCGCCAACGCTCATATGGACCTCGTCGGCCCAATCGACGCGGCCGCCCGATACGTCACGCCAGCGAACTTCACGGGGCGAAACCTCGCACGCGCCCGCGAGCAAATCCTCAAACCAACCGACCGCATAGCAGCCCATGTCATATAGACAGCCACCCTGCAACGGGTCGAGCAGATAACTCGAAGGGGGCTCACCATAATCGAGTTTTTGCACGCTTTCAATCGAGACGATACGGCCGAGCTCGCCCGACGCAAGCAAGCCCTTCACGCGAGTACGCATCGGACAAAACCGGTTTTTCATCGCCTCCATAAACAGCACGCCGCGCTCACGGGAAACGGAGGCGATCGCATGGGCCTCTTCTTCATTCAAAACGGCCGGCTTTTCGCACAGCACGGCCTTTCCCGCGCGTAGCGCGCGACAGGCCCAACGCGTATGCATGCCATGCGGAAGAGCCAAGTAGATTGCGTCGACATCGGGGTCGGCAATCAGCGCATCATAAGCCGCATCGCCGCTATCGTCAGCCGTGGCATAACTGTGCGCGGCATCAATCAAAAACGCCCTGCAAAACTCCTCAACATGCGAAGGAGTGCGACCGGCGGCAGCCACAAGCCGTGCCCCGTCCACCTCCTTGAGCGACGATGCAAATCGATGCGAAATGCGCCCAGCGCCCAAAACGCCCCAACGAACCTCACGTAAATCATCACATGAATCCCGATGGTCCACGACAGCCCCCTTCAGTTGCGGTGGAATAGTTCCTGTTTGGCCCCTATTCTGCCGCAAACAGGAACTATTCCACCGCAAGTTATAAAAGGGGCATCAGGAACGCGTTTTACAAAAGGCTTTAAGCGCGGCCGTTACGGGACCAGGCTGGAAACGTCGGCGCACATCATCGAGACGCTCGGGAATATCGATGTGCTGCGGGCAGTGACGTGCG
This sequence comes from uncultured Collinsella sp., assembly GCA_902475785.1. Lineage (GTDB taxonomy): Bacteria > Actinomycetota > Coriobacteriia > Coriobacteriales > Coriobacteriaceae > Collinsella. The sequence goes on along the minus strand of CABSAN010000005.1, from coordinate 65,211 downwards.
CATTTACCGCACTTGACGCAATTGCTCACCAGCTTGGGCTCGCCTGTACGCACCGCGCTCGCCGTAAAGTATTGAGACAGCCCCGTAAACCAACTATGCGCGTAGCTCGCGTTGTAGGCACCAAAGCAGCCGGGAATATTGATGCCCTTGGGGCACGGCATGCAGTAGCCGCACCCCGTACACGGCACGCGATTCGATTTCTCAAACTCTCCCAGCACACGTGCGATGGTATCGAGCTGCTCTGTTGTCATCGAATCCGGCAGTGCGCGATTCGCCAATGCCGCGTTCTCGTCCACCTGCGCGGGATCGGTCATGCCCGAAAGCAGCATCGTGACTTGAGGATGGTTCCACACCCACGAAAGGCCCCAAGCAGCCGGCGTCTTCAGGTGCGGATCGCGTACGCCATCGAGCACGGCGCGGGCCCGCGGAGGCAGCTTGCCCGCCAGGCGTCCACCCAAAAGCGGTTCCATCACAAACACAGCGAGCCCGCGCTCGGCGGCTGCCATGAGTCCCGCCGTTCCCGCTTGGTAGCGCTCTCCAGCGTAGTTGTACTGGATCTGACAAAAGTCCCAGTCATACGCGTCAAGCATCGTGAGGAAGTCCGCCGCACTGCCGTGGTACGAAAAACCTATCTGGCGAATACGCCCCGCAGCCTTTTGGTGCGCAATCCAGTCCTCGATACCCAACGCCGCCACGCGCTCCCACTGCGCGGGCGAGGTGATGTTGTGCATGAGGTAGTAGTCGATATGGTCAGTCCGCAAACGGTGCAGCTGCTCGTCAAAAAAGCGGTCGAAATCCTCCGCGCATTTGCACGAAGCATGCGGCAGCTTGGTCGCGAGCAAAACCTGGTCGCGTAGGCCCAGGCGCTCAAGCGAAGCGCCCACGCAAGCCTCGTTGCCGGGATAGAGATAGGCCGTGTCCAGGTAGTTAATCCCCTGCTCCACCGCACGGGAGATGATGGCATCGGCTGTCTTCGCATCCGGGCGTCCCGGCGCACCGGGAAACCTCATGCAGCCCAGACCCAGAGCAGATATTCGGTTACCACTTTTGGGGTCAACGCGATATTGCACTGCCCCTCCTCTCCACTCGAAGCCCTAATGAGGCGAAACACAACGGCCACGCCATCGAAACACATTGGAATCGCAATCGAGAACGTATCGTAACGTAGCAGAAATCGAGCCGTCACGGCACCGCTTTAACATCAGCAAAAAGCCCGATGAAAGGAGGCGAGCGTGACCACACGCGAGAATGCCTGCCCCTACCCCGGTGAACAGTACATCCTCTCGGTCGACCGTTATCAGATCGAGGTCATGGACCATCTGGACGAGCTTCCCGTCACAGGCGCTGTCATCTTCTGCACCTTCCCCAAGGTGCGCGATGGCGTTGGATATCCCGCACGCGTTTTCGCGGTCTGCCCTGCGGCATAAGCGCACAGCGCAATAGTTTCTTTTTCTTAACAGCAGCCCCGCGCGCTCACCAAACGTCCCGGCGACATACAATCCATCAGGCGCCCCTTACGCGGGCGCCTTATATATGGGGAGATGATTCGCATGCAGATCAACAAGGTCGCCTTTATCGGCAAGGGCGGCGTGGGCCTGCTCTACGGCAGCATGATTGCCAAGGCCCTCGGCAACGACGCCGTCGAATACGTCATGGATGACGCCCGTTTTGAGCGTCATGCGAACGACGCGCTCACCGTCAACGGCGAGCCCTGCAATCTCACGTCCGTCCGTGCCAGCGAGGCTACGCCCGCCGATCTGGTCATTCTCACGGTCAAGACGACGGGACTCGACCAAGCACTCAAGACCATGGAGCGCGTTGTGGGGCCCAACACGCTCATCGCCTCGCTGTGTAACGGCATTACGAGCGAGCAGAAGATTGCCGAACGCTTTGGCTGGAAGCACACCGTCCTGGGTATCTGCCAGGGCATGGACGCCGTATTCCTCGACGGCGCGCTCACCTTTACCAACGCGGGCGAAATCCGCTTTGGCGCGGCGGCCGGCACGGACCCCACAACCATCACCGCAATCGACGAGCTCTACACGCGCTGCGGCATCGCCCATACCGTCGAGAGCGACATTGCGCACCGCATGTGGGCCAAACTCATGCTCAACGATGGCATCAACCAAACCTGTATGGCCTACGGCGGGACCTATGGAAGCGCCACGGAGCCGGGATCCGAGCAGCATCGCTGCTTTGTTTCCGCCATGCGCGAAACGCTTGCGGTCGCCAACGCCGAGGGCATTGAGCTGACCGAGGCAGACCTGACGCAGATGGTGCATCTCATCGAGGGAATCGACCCCGCCGGTATGCCCTCGATGGCTCAAGACCGCATCGCAAGGCGCAAAACCGAGGTTGATGAGTTCGCGGGCACCATCTGCCGCCTCGCAGCCAAACACGATATCCAGGCGCCGCAAAACGAGTGGCTCTATCAGCGCATCCGCGATATCGAGAAAAGCTGGTAGTGTCAACGCGCCGCATTCAACAGCCTTAACAGCAAAGCCGCCGCAAGGGAACCTTTCCCCTGCGGCGGCTTTTATCTTCGTCTATGACCGGCAGCCAATCTCACAACAGTTAGCGTTGCGGCTCCGGCACCTCGTCCTCGTCATCGCGGCAAAGAACCACGCCCGCGCTTCCCAGCAGTGCGGCTGCGATCAGCGCGCCAACCATGATTGGAGCAGCCCCGCATGACCCCTGCATGCCCGCAATGAGCGCGGCCGTAGGACCAAGGCAGCCAAGCACCAATGCGACGGCGGCAACGGCAATATCTCGAGCATTCACAAGACCACTTCCTCCACGAGAAAGACCTTATTTCTCATGAACTAGTGTGCCCCGCGCCCATATGCGCGGCGTACTGCCACGGTAAGCGCTCTGTTAGCTCAAGCATGCACAAAAAACGGGCGCCCTTACGTTGCCCAAAGGCTCGGTAAAGACGCCCGTCCGTCATGTCCTATTGGCTTACGGCGGATTACCAACCGGTATAGTAGTCGGTGGTTCCGGCTGCGCAGCCGGAGTCATAGACCTTGCACTCGCCCTTGGAACCGGTAAACGTGGAGCCCTGAGCCTTATCGCCCGCGGCCACGACATAGTAACCATCGGAATCGCGCCAAAAGCCCTCGGAATCCTGCGTCCATTCGCCCGTGCGGTGGTGATACAACACGTTGCTGCTGTAATAAGTCTCGCGGCGGCCGTTATAGTTATTGACGCCGCTCGAGCGCGTCAGGCCCGAGCCGTTCGCGTAATACGCAGCAGACGCGTAAGACGAGCCGGAGCCGGCGTTGTAATACGAAGCCTGAACGGCCTCAGCGGCTTCAGCTTCGGCTGCGGCAGCCTCGAGCGCCTCGCGCTTGGCATCCTCAAGCGTGGAGCGAAGCTCGTCGAGCTCGGCCGACTTCGCGTCGACCTCCTCCATCGTCAAAAGACCGCCCGCACCGTCGATACAACCCTGCAGTACAGCGCGCTCGTCATCGGTGGCATAGTCACCGTACATGTTCATGATGATCTGCGCGCGGACCTCTAGGGAATCGCGCTTGGCCCCCATAGAGGCATTCCACTCCTGCATGGAGCCAAAGCCGTCGCCGCGATAGTCGACGGGCTGCATCAGCGTCGCCTCGGACGGCGTGGATCCGACCGTATCGGATAGTGTTGCCGCGTGGGCATCAGTTGCGCCGGCGCCCGCCAAAAGTGCCACGGTCAGAGCGGCGGAAAGGGCGGCGGCTTTCGATTTTCGTGAATCAATCCTCATGTAGCTGGAAACCTCCGTAGTGCGTTTTTGCTGCGTTTGAGCTGCGTGCGATTCGATCGCGCTGCATAGTACCCCGAGCAAATCGCGACCTGCGGTTTTACTCAAAAGGCGCACGTCAATTGCGTAAAACTCACATCCTCTCAACAGGAGCTTTCCACAACTCGAATGCATAAAGCGTGTCAAAAACCCTGTTTTTGCACCCTCTCTATGCAGAAAAAGCGCCTGTGCAACCATTGTTCGCACAGGCGCCTTGAGCAGGCATTTTATGCAGTTATACCTATCGAGTCGCAAGGGTTCCTTGCACAAGTCGCCCTACTCGTCCAGCGCGGCGAAGGCCTGCTTCAGATCCCAAATGATATCCTCGGCGTTCTCGGTACCGATGGAAAGACGAATCGTGGAAGGCGTGATGTTCTGCTCGGCGAGCTCCTCGGCAGAAAGCTGGGAGTGCGTGGTGGTAGCCGGGTGCACGACGAGCGACTTGACGTCGGCCACGTTGGCGAGCAGCGAGAACACCTGCAGATGATCGATGAACTTCCAAGCTGCCTCCTGGCCACCCTTAATCTCAAAGGTAAAGATCGAGGCACCGCCATGGGGGAAGTACTTCTGATAGAGCTCGTGATCGGGGTGCTCAGGCAGGCTCGGGTGGTTCACCTTGGCGACGTGGCTGTCACCAGCCAGGAACTCAACGACCTTCTTGGTGTTCTCGACATGACGGTCAACGCGCAGCGACAGAGTCTCGGTGCCCTGCAGCAGGACCCAGGCGTTGAACGGGCTGATGCAGGCGCCCTCGTCACGCAGCAGGATAGCGCGGACATAGGTTGCGAAGGCGGCGGGACCGGCAGCCTCGGCAAACGAAACACCGTGGTAGGAGGGGTTGGGCTCAGCGATCTGGGCGTACTTTCCGCTCGCCTTCCAATCGAAGTTACCGCCGTCGACGATCACACCGCCCAGCGACGTGCCGTGGCCGCCAATGAACTTGGTTGCGGAGTGGACGACGATGTTGGCGCCATGCTCCAGCGGACGAAACAGATACGGGGTGCCGAAGGTGTTGTCGACGACAACCGGCAGACCGTGCTTCTTGGCGATCGCGGAGATGGCGTCGATGTTGGGGATGTCGGAGTTGGGGTTGCCGAGCGTCTCGAGATAGATGACCGTGGTGTTGTCCTTGATGGCACCCTCAACCTCTTCCAGGTTATGGGCATCGACAAACGTGGTCTCGACGCCAAATTGGGAGAGCGTATGCTCCAGCAGGTTGTAGGAGCCACCGTAGATGGTCTTCTGAGCCACCACGTGGTCACCGGCCTGGGCAAGAGCCTGCAGGGTATAGGTGATGGCAGCGGCACCGGAGGCGACGGCAAGGCCTGCCACGCCACCCTCGAGTGCGGCGATACGGTCCTCGAAGACGCCCTGGGTGGAGTTGGTCAGGCGGCCGTAGATGTTACCGGCGTCGGCAAGACCAAAGCGGTCGGCGGCGTGTTGGGAGTTACGGAACACATAGCTCGTGGTCTGGTAGATGGGCACGGCACGGGAGTCGGATGCGGGATCGGCGCTCTCCTGGCCAACGTGCAGCTGCAGGGTGTCGAAACCAAAGGTGTGCTCGGGGTTGTTGATGAACTGGCTCATGATGATCTCCTTGATCGAACGAAAGTAAAAAAGAGAGAAGTAAGTCGCTGTCTCCTGATCACGCCAACGGGCGCAAACAGGAGCCCGGCATTCGTCTTGGTAAGCAATTCATATGCGGGCCTCCTTTCGCATCCCGGTTCCGTGGTTGGCTTAATTACCTACCGCCTTTGTGTGTTTTGAATAGTACGAGCATTGTTTTCCTCGGTCAATCACTTAAAAGCGCTAACCTGTTATCTGTTTTATAGATATCAATCGAAAGGATGGCGCCGATGACCCTTCAGCAGCTTCGTTTTCTGATCGCCGTGGCAGAGTCCGGCTCAATCAACGCCGCAGCCCAGCGCCTCTATACCGCTCAATCCAACATCTCAAACGCCGTCAAAAGCCTGGAACAGGAGCTCCATCTGGAGATCTTTACGCGCTCCAGCCGCGGCGTCACGCTCACCAACGACGGCACCGAGCTTTTGGGCTATGCGCGCCAGGTCGTAGAGCAGGCCGACATGCTCGAGGCACGCTACGAGGACGGCGGCACCCCGCAAGCCCGCCTCGCCATTTCCGCCCAGCACTACGCCTTTTCGGTCGAGGCCTTTGTCAACGTGGTCGAGCGCTGCCGCGACAGCAAGTTCGAGTTCATCATGCGCGAGACCACCACATCGCAGATCATCGATGACGTCCGCGCGTTTCGCAGCGACATCGGCATCCTGTATCTGGACGACTTTAACGCCCGCGTTCTGCAGAAGGCTTTTGCCGATGCGCGCGCGAGCTTCCACCCCCTCTTTGACGCAAAGGTCCACGTATTCGTAAGCGAACGCCACCCGCTCGCCCGCCGCCCGCAACTGTCCCTTGCCGACCTAACGCCCTACACCCGCTACAGCTTTGAGCAGGGCACCTCGAACTCCTTCTATTACGCCGAGGAACCCTTTAGCTACATTCCCTGTGACCGCAACATCCGCGTGTCCGACCGCGGCACGCTCACCAACCTGCTTATCACCTCGAACGGCTACACGCTATCGACCGGTGTCCTCTCTAACGAAATGCAATGGGGCATGGCGTCGATCCCGCTGGCAGACGCCCCGACGATGCACGTGGGTTATATCATGCACGACGAGCGCAGGCCCTCTCCCCTGCTGCAGCAATATCTCGATGAGCTCGACCGCATCATCCGCGAAAGTCAGCCATCTGGGGACGGGGTAGAAACGGTAGATTGCTAGCCCTCGGCGAACGCGGCGCTACAATGGACACCCACACGAGAAGCGTCCAACGAAAGGAACCATGTGAAGGTCATCATCTACACCGACGGCTCGGCCCGATCGAATCCGGGACGCGGCGGCTACGGCGCCGTGCTCAATTACACCAACCCCGCCGGCAAGACCTTTACCTCCGAGCTTTCGCGCGGTTACGCCAAGACCACCAACAACCGCATGGAGCTCATGGCCGTTATCGTGGCGCTCGAGGCACTCAACCGCCCCTGCGAGGTCGAAGTCCATTCCGATTCGCAGTACGTCGTCAACGCCTTTAACAAGCACTGGATCGACGGCTGGAAAAAACGCGGATGGAAAACCGCCAACAAGCAGCCCGTCAAGAACCGCGACCTGTGGGAGCGCCTACTCACCGCCAAAAGCAAGCATAAGGTTGAATTCATCTGGGTTAAGGGTCACGCCGGTCATGAGCTCAACGAGCGCTGCGATGAGCTCGCCACCACGGCGGCCGACGGCGGCAACCTCGATATCGACACCGGCTTTAGCGAGAGCGACCTGTAATATCGTTTTCGCGCAGTTTTATATCCCCACGCGCTACACTCATCCTGTAGACCAAACAACGCAAGGGGGACGTATGCTGCGCATCGCGACCATCGGCACATCCATGATCACCGACGACTTTATCCAAGTCGTCAACGCCAACGACCAAGCCGCGTTTGTGGGCACGCTTTCACGCGATTCAGATCGCGGTGCTGCCTTTACCGCCGAGCGCGGTGGCGAGCGAAACTTTACTTCACTCGATGAGCTTGCGGCAGCCGCCGGCGTCGACGCCGTCTATATCGGCAGCCCTAACGCACTTCACTACGAGCAGGCCCTTGCCTGCATCGCCGGTGGCAAGCACGTCATCGTCGAGAAGCCCTTCTGCGCCACCGAAGCGCAGGCGCTGGAAGTCTTCCGCACTGCCGAGGCAGCAGGTGTCGTGGCCCTCGAGGCCATGCGTCCCCTCCACGATCCCGCCTTCCACGCCATCGAGGACGCCCTGGGCGAGATCGCCCCCATCCGCCGCGCCTCATTGCGCTTTGGTAAATATTCCTCGCGCTACAACGAGATTCTCGCGGGACGTGCCACCAATATCTTCGACTGCAATATGGCATCGGGTTCCCTCATGGACATTGGCGTCTACACCGTCGAGCCCATGGTCGAGATTTTCGGCATGCCCTCCGGCCTTACGAGCATGACTACTCTGCTCGACCCCACCACGCGACAGCTCACGAACGGCCCCATCGACGGCTGCGGTTCCATCCTCGCCAGCTACGGCGGTGGCCGTATCTCCGTCGAGCTCGCGCACTCCAAAATTACGAATGACCTGCTGCCCTCGCAGATCGAAGGCGAACGGGGCACTATCCAGATCGACCATCTGTCCACGCCCCGCAACGTCCGCATCGATTATCGCGGCGACGTCGTACGCGGCTCGGCGACCAAGGCACCGCGCGAGCAAGGCGGCAACGGCCGTGCGCTCGACCTGCCCAAATCGAGCAACACGATGGAATACGAACTCACGGACTTTATCACCGCCATCGGCGGCATCGATAACGTAAAGGAAGAGATTTGGGAGACCCCGGCGGGACGCCACGAGCTTGGCCACTACCGCGATGTCACGCTCGTGTCGCTGCGTATCATGGATGCCGTGCGTCAGCAGGCGGGCATCGCCTTCCCCGCCGACTCTAACAAGCAGGCATAGCGATGGTTTTTTTCGACAAGCTTTTCTCGGGCGTCACCGGCGGCAGTCGAGAACCTCAAAAGCCCTCTGGCGTCGAGCTCGAGCTGCGCCGCAGACTTACTGTGTTCGCAAGCGACGAGGCCACTCAAGACACTCCCCTGCGCTATTTCCTGCGCTGGGCGGGACAAGTCCAGGGCGTCGGTTTTCGCTTTACCAACACCAACCTCGCGCAGGCACGCGCACTCACCGGATGGGTGCGCAATATGGAAGACGGCTCGGTTGAGATGGAGATACAGGGAGCTCCGGCAAACATCCTATCTCATCTCGAGGCGCTTCATGCCTCCTACGAGCGCATGGGGACGCGTTTTCGCCTCGTAGACGCCCAGGCCCGAGCCCCACTTGCCAATGAAGACGGTTTCAGTCCTCGTTATTAGTATTGTGTGCTAAATACGGTATCATTTACCTACGACCGTTGATAGAAAAGAGGCGAGGCGCATGGCGGTGCAAAGAAGGAATACCAGACAGCGAAAGCTGGTTCTTGACGCCGTGCGCCAAAGCTATAACCATCCCACCGCCGACGAAATCTACAACGTCGTGCGCGCGCAGGATGACAAGATCAGCCGCGGCACGGTCTACCGCAACCTCAACCTCTTGGCCGACGCCGGCGAGATTCTCTCCATCAAGACGCCGGGCGGCAGCCGCTTCGATCGCACGATTGATCCGCATGCGCATATCATCTGCGCCTCGTGCAGCCGCGTCATCGACGTACCACTCCCCTTCGATGCCCAGCTCAACGCCAAGGCGTCCGAGCAAATCGGCTGGCACGTCACGTCGCACTACACCATCTTCGAGGGTCTCTGCCCCGACTGCCGGTAGATGTTTGGGACATGCCTTAAAAAACACCTTTCCGCACTCTGCAGCAAAAAGTAGATTTCTAGGCATGTCCCAAATATCTACTCGGCGAGCAGGCGACGGAGTTCTTCTTCGACCGTGCGCACGTAGCGGACGCGGTCGTTGACGCCGCGCATGGTGGGGTTGCAGCTCTCCATCAGATAGGGATGGCCCACGACGTTGAGCATGTCGCGATCGTTCTCATTGTCGCCAAACGCCATCATCTCATCGGGCGAAATCCCCAGGGCACGACCGTAATCGACAAGCGCGGAGCCCTTGCCCGAACCGAAACCGATCAAGTCCGTCCATGCGGCTCCCGACGTCATCACGTCGACACGGTCGCTAAAGAGGCGCTCGAAATACTCCCGGGCCGCCGGATAATCCACCTTGGGCGTCTGGAAGCCAATCTTAATGACATCCTCGTCGATGTCCTCGGGACGGTCGACCACCGCCACATCGCAGTGGACCTCATAGCGCAAATGGTCGACGAATGCATCGTTGCCGCTCATGGCGTAGAGGTGCCCCTCACACGAAAGGGTCACGTCAGCATGGGGATACGCAACCACGGCATTCGCGATAACCATAGCAAGGCTACGCTCCATGGAACGCTTGACAACGGCACGCCCCTCGCTCATCACCAGGGTTCCGTTTTCGCATACATAGGCGAGCTCATCGGCCACCGGGGCAAACAGGTAGCGCAAGCTCGCATATTGACGGCCACTCGCCGGCATAAACACGATACCGCGACGATGCAGCTCATCGATAAGCTCAAAGGCCTCGGAACGCAGCTCGCGCTCCCCCGGATGCAGTAAAGTGCCGTCCAAATCGCATGCAATCAGCTTGATTCCCTCAAGACCCATAGCTTCCCCCAAAGCCTTCTATCAACAGCAAGACGGACCTTGATTGGTCGCCCCTCAAAGCCCATCTTGCGCATACGTGCGCTTAGCCGCACGTCTTTTTTACGATGGTAAAGTCGGGAGCCATGCTCACGACGACCTCCGCCGCACTCGACGCAAAGCGCCGGTCCGCATCGAGTTCACGGGTAACCACCGAGAGCCGAACACCCTCGACACCCCGGAGCATGCGGCCCAAAACAGGCTGCAACGGCGTATACATGCGCACGGTATGCTCGTCCGAGTCGCCCCGGAAGAGCGGCGCATGCATGTTGCCGATCTCCCAGCACGCATGCGCGAGCGCAATCGGATCCACGCGGTCGACTTCGACCAAATAAACCTCGGCGCTGCGCAGGCGCACGACAACCGCCACGGGCGCCATGCCCGAACGGTCGATGGCGAGCACGTCGCCATCGGCAAGACGACCGCCATCGGTAGTATCCAGCCGAACGTCGATCGTGCGCCCCAGCCCCGTCACGCCCACAAACGCGCACACATCAGCCTGGTCCCAATCGAGCAGTAGCTCGTCAACTTCAAAGACGCCGCCCAACTTCCGGCGAAGCAGGAGTTCATAGGACGGATCGTTGAGATTTCCCAAGCATGTCGTCGAAACCAAGCGTTCAGGCATACTCTAACCCTCGACCTCAACGAGCTCGATATCAAAGTTGAGGTCCTTGCCGGCCAACTCGTGGTTGGCATCGAGCGTCACGGCCTCGGGCGTTACGTCGATGACCACGGCGGGGACGGGCATACCACTTGGCGTGGACAGGAAAAGCTTCATGCCCTTCTCGATCTGCTCGATGTTGGGAACCTGTTCGGCCGGGAAGGTCAGAACCATCTCGGGATTGTGCTCGCCGTAGGCATCGGCAGCAGGAATGTGCACGGTCTTCTTCTCGCCCACCTGCATGTCGACAACAGCGGCGTCGAAGCCCTTGATCATCTGGCCGGCGCCGCAGGTGAACTCCAGCGGCTCACCGCGATCGTAGGAGCTATCGAACTGCGTGCCGTCGTCGAGCGTGCCACGATAATGGGTCTTAACCTTCTTGCCCTGGTTGGACATGGTAACCTCCGTGATAAGGGCGGCGCACAACGCGGGCCGCCGTGAACATATGGCGCTAACTATACCCTAGTCATACAATTCAAAGACAGTTTGCAAAGAAACGCTGCAACCGGAGGAACCATGGCATATCCCGTATTTGACCTACACTGCGACACCGCCGACCGCATCGGCTGGGCCACGCTCGATCTCGACCTGCGCTTTACCGCCGGCACCGACGGTTATTTCCCCGGCGATGAAACGCATCCGCAGGATTTCGACCTCATCGAGGGCAACGCCTGCGCCATCTCGCTCGCAAAGATCGGCAATACGCCGTGGGCACAGTGCTTCGCCACGTTTGTCCCCGACGAGATTCCCACCGCCCACGCTGCGCGCTTCCAGGCGCAGATCATGGCGCACATGAGCGGCCAGGCAATGCTCAACCACGACCGCATGGTCAACGTACGTAGCGCCGCTGACATTCGCCCTGCGCTCAAAGACGGCAAGGTCGCCTGCATCCACACTATCGAAAACGCCACGTTCTTTGCCGAGGACCCCGCGCTGATCGAGGTGCTCAAGAGCCTGGGCGTACTCATGTCATCACTCAGCTGGAACGCGCAGGGACCGCTCGCGAGCGGACACGACACCCATGCCGGCTTCACCGCCGCCGGCATCGAGGCGCTTACACAGATGGAGCACGCCGGCATGGTGCTCGACGTCTCCCACCTCAACGATGAGTGCTTTGACGAGGTTGTCGCCCACGCCACGCGCCCCTTCGTCGCCAGCCACTCCAACTCCCGCACCGTCTGCGGCGTCAAGCGCAACCTCACCGACGATCAGTTCCGCACCATCCGCGACATGGGCGGTATCGTCGGCCTCAACTACTGCAGCAAGTTCCTATCCAACGATGCAACCGACAAGACCGCCGCAGATGTCACCTTCAACCAGCTGGCAGCCCATATCGAACACTGGCTTGACCTGGGTGGCGAAAATATCATCGCGCTCGGCGGCGACTGGGACGGTGCCGCGGTGCCCACTTTCCTCTCCGATGCCAGCAAAATGCCCGAATTCCAAAACATGCTCTCCAGGCACTTTGGCAAGACCGTGATGCAGAAGCTCTGCAGCGACAACGCGCTTGCCTTCTTTGAGCGTTATTAATTTCACATCCCTTGAGCGGGCCGGCATGCCGAACGGTCGACATGCCGGCCCATCCCCAATCTGAAGGACCGCTTTTGACGCAGCAATTTACGTTTTTCCTACCCCGACCGGATGGGACATCCTTGCCCGTCATCGTTACCAAAAAATGCGTCAAAAACTTCAACCTACGCGTCACATCGAGCGGTGAGGTCCACGCCAGCGCACCGCTCAGCGCCAGTCGCGAACGCATCGAAGCCTTTGTGAAGCGCAACAGCGCCTGGATTATCAGCCGACTTGCCCAGCGCGAGCAACGTCAGGCAACGGCGCGAGAGCCGCTCAGCCCCTCGTCCATCATTGCACTTTGGGGCAAGCCCATCACGGTGCAGGATGCACTCGATCACAACTTTGCGTCACCCGTACCACGGCCCAAACAGGCTACCTTCGCAAGTTTTATGGGTACCGACGAGCCAGACGAACGCCCACGGGCCAAGCGGCACGCAATCCTCGACGGCCTAACGCCCGATGAACTCCAAGCCAACATCAACCAGCTCTATACGTCCGAAGTCACATCGGCACTGCGCGATATGGTGCACGCGTACGAAATCGCAATGGGCGTCACCGTGGCCCGCGTCTCTGTGCGCAGCATGAAAACGCGCTGGGGATCATGCACGCCCAAGACCGGCGCCGTTCGCATCGCACGCGAACTTGCCGCCTATCCCATCGAGTGTCTCGACATGGTTGTCGCCCACGAGCTTGTCCATCTGCTTGAGCCAAGCCACAACCAGCGGTTCCACGCCCTGCTCGACACGTACTGCCCCAACAATAGAGCACTGTCTCAGCGGCTCAAGCAACCACCCATAGAGACGTATTAGAACCGGTTAGCGCACGCGCTCGATCTCGACACCGCAGCTTGCCAGGGGAAGACCGACAGGCGCCCAAGGCTTATCGAGCTTAACGCGCACACCAAGCAGCAAAGGATGACGGCGCAGCAGCATCTGGGCCACACCCTCGGCTGCCGCCTCGATGAGTTTAAACGTATGCTCGCGCAGATAGCCATCAACATCGTGGCACACCGTGTCATAGTCAATCGAGGCGTCCAAACTATCGTGCTCCCCCGCCGCGCGCAGGTCGGCATAGAGCACCAAGGACACGATGAACTTCTGACCCAGCGCGTTCTCCTCGGGATACACGCCATGGTTGGCAAAAACCTCAAGGCCGTCAATGACAATACGGTCGGCATGGCGAAGGTCGTCAAAGCTCACATGGGGTACCGCCGTCGCAGCAGAAATTTCGCCCCTACCACGACGAGCGAGCTCAGCACCCTCGGTCTTGGTGGCATTCTCAGGCAGTTTTTTGTTACTCATCGCGATCGTCTCCTTCGTTTAGAACCCCGATCGCGCATACCGGCTACACGCGAATCGACAGGTTCTTTTTATCGTCGCTCCAGTTGCAAGCATTGCGCGCGGGGCATGCAAAGCAGGCGCGTGACGCCTTGTCGGCTGCATAGAGCAGACGCTCAAGCGGTTGGCTGTTCACGCGCAGCTTTCGATGGCCCAGAATGGCCGTCTTAATGGCTGCGGCATCGGCCGGCTCAAACGCCACGTCATCGGGCATGCCGCCGAGGATCGCATCAGCGACGCGTTCGCTTGCAACATCATGGGATATACCCGATTCATACTGTTCATCTTTGCCGATATCGTGAAGAAGTGCCGTGGCGTAGATGACCTCGCGGTCAAATTCGAGCTGTTCCTCGAGATTCTTGATCCACATAATACGGGCAACATCCAGCAGGTGGTCAATACCGTGGCGGCAAAAGATGCGCCCCGATTCCAACCGTGCAATGTTGCCCAGGTGCCGCCGGAACAGCCCGTTGGCACAAATAAAATCAATGCGAGGCATGGCACCAAAGGGAGTCAGCCCCGAAGCCATAAAACCGCGACGCAGTGTTCCCTCGTCCGTATTCGATGTAAAGTCGTTAACGACTCTCATAGTTAGCGTCCCAGCATCCTAAAGAATCGCTCCTCGAGCGCCGGATCGGTCTCAAAGACGCCGCGGCGAGCGAGCGTTACAGTCTTGGTGCCGGGCTTTTGCACGCCGCGCATAGTCATGCACATATGCTCAGCTTCCATGAGCACAATCGCTCCCTGGGGAGCGAGATAATCCATGAGAGCGTCGGCAACCTGCGCACACAGCTGCTCCTGCAGCTGCAGACGGCGGGCATAAACCTCAACCGTGCGAGCAAGCTTAGACAGGCCCGCCACCCGACCGTTAGGGATATAACCAATGGCAGCCTTGCCATAAAACGGCAGCAGATGGTGCTCGCACAACGAGTAAAACGTAATGTCACGCTCGATAACCAAATCGTTCGAAGCGACGGCAAAAGTTTTGGACAGATGCTCCTCGGCACTCTGGTCCATACCGCCGGCAATCTCGCTATACATACGGGCAACGCGTGCCGGCGTCTCCAGCAGCCCCTCACGAGACGGCTCCTCGCCTATACCTTCAAGCAGCAGCTTAATGGCAGTCTCGACTTTTTCCTGATCGACCATCTGGGCCTCACTTTTTTTTCGATTTCGCGTTCGCGCTATGGTACCACGCCCTCCGGCTTCGGCCACAATCTACATAGTATGGGTCGAATAGACCGGATCATCACGCCAAAGTTCAACCGCATCACAAAGCGTAACGCCCTCGCGCTCAGCACGGGCGCGCGTGGCATTCATATCGATCACGCGCTGATTGCTCGAGCCCCTAAAGCGCAACGAGATATCATACAAATCCTGAATGAACGGACCGTCCACCAACATATCGAGGCAGGCGAGAATGCGGCCCGTCACCTCGGTATGATGATGCCCGCCCGGCATAAGCTCCTCGAGTACGTCGCCGGTGAAGCACCAAATAGTCTTTCCCGACCCCACAGGATAAGTGGTACGAACACGCTCAATGAAATCAACGAGTCCCGCCTGATTCTCAGGTTCCATAGGCTCACCGCCCAGAATTGTCAGGCCATCAATAAAGGGATGGTCGAGACTCTCGATAATCTTATCCTCGACGGCACGATCGAACGGCTCACCCGCAGCAAAGTCCCACGCGGCAGAGTTAAAGCAGTTCTTGCACCCACGACGGCATCCACTCACAAACAGAGAAGTACGAACGCCTTCCCCATCGGCAATGTCGAAATACTTAATGTTCGCGTAGTTCATAAGTAACCTTCCTGGGGGTCTGGAGTATATCATTCCGTCCTCAAACATTCTCGGCCTTTGGCCTGCGAAACTGCGGGCGGAACGATATACTCCAGACCCCTCGCGAGCAACACTCAATGAACGAAGCGAACATCGAGTATAGGGTTCGAGGTCCAATAAAAAATTTGTTGCAGCTCAACCGTTGCTGCAAGCAAACCGTTATTGCAAGTCGACTCATTTCCGCTAAGAACTTCGAGGAGTGAGCAGACCGTATGCTGCATCTCAACTACGTCAACTTGGCTGAACCGAGAGGACCGCTTGGGCTTTTGCTCGATATGAGTTCCGCACGCAAAGAAGGCCACTTAATGTGGCCTTCGTCTTGCGCAGGACTGTCCGAAATAGCGAGCAAATGCCCAGCGGCCCTCTCGGGTCAGCCCCGGAGCGATATTAGAGATGCAGCACGCGGTCGCGGATTTCCTCGGTTCGACCCTGGTTCCAGAACTGGGTACCGATGTAGCCGCACGTGCGACGGGCGACATTCATCTTCTCCTGGTCACGATTGCCGCAGTTGGGGCACTCCCACACCAGTTTACCGTCGTCCTCGATAATGCGGATCTCGCCATCGTAGCCGCACACCTGGCAGTAGTCGCTCTTGGTGTTGAGCTCGGCGTACATGATGTTGTCGTAGATGTACTGCATCACGCGAATGACAGCCTTGAGGTTGTCCTGCATGTTGGGAACCTCGACGTAGGAGATGGCACCGCCCGGCGAAAGCTGCTGGAACATGCCCTCGAACTTGAGCTTGTCGAATGCGTCGATCTCCTCGGACACGTGGACATGGTAGCTGTTGGTGATGTAGCCCTTGTCCGTCACGCCCGGGATGATGCCAAAACGACGCTGCAGGCACTTGGCGAACTTGTAGGTCGTCGACTCAAGCGGAGTACCATACAGCGAGAAGTCAATATCGCTTTCGGCCTTCCACTCGGCGCACTTGTCGTTCATGCGCTGCATGACGGCCATGGCAAACGGCGTGCCCTCCTTCTCGGTGTGGCTGTGGCCCGTCATGTACTTGACGCACTCATACAGGCCAGCATAGCCCAGGCTGATGGTGGAGTATCCGCCCACGAGCAGCTTGTCGATCGTCTCGCCCTTCTTCAGGCGGGCGAGGGCGCCGTACTGCCAAAGAATCGGGGCGGCGTCAGAAAGTGTACCCATCAGGCGCTCATGACGGCACAGCAGGGCACGGTGGCACAGCTCAAGGCGCTCATCGAAGATCTTCCAGAACTTGTCCATGTCCTGATGCGAGCTCAGCGCGACATCGGGCAAGTTGATAGTCACAACGCCCTGGTTAAAGCGACCATAGTACTTGGGCTTGTTCGGGTCATAGTTCAGCGCATTGGCCACGTTGTTAAATCCGTTACCGGAGCGGTCGGGTGTCAGGAAGCTGCGGCAACCCATGCAGGTATAGCAGTCGCCGTTGCCGGCGGTCTCGCCCTTCGACAGCTTGAGCTCGCGCATCTTCTTCTCGGAGATGTAGTCGGGCACCATGCGCTTGGCGGTGCACTTCGCAGCCAGCTGAGTCAGGTAGAAGTACGGAGAATCCTCGTAAACGTTATCGTCCTCGAGCACGTAGATAAGCTTGGGGAACGCCGGGGTGATCCACACGCCGGCTTCGTTCTTAACGCCCTCATAGCGCTGACGAAGCGTCTCCTCCACAATCATGGCAAGGTCGTGCTTCTCCTGGGGCGAACGGGCCTCATTGAGATACATAAAGACCGTCACGAACGGCGCCTGGCCATTCGTGGTCATAAGGGTCACGACCTGATACTGAATCGTCTGGACGCCGCGACGAATCTCATCGCGCAGGCGGTCCTCAACGACCTCACGGACCTTCTCGGCAGACGCAGAGACGCCAAGCTCCTCGAGCTCGCGGGCAACCTCGCCACGAATCTTCTGACGGCTCACCTCGACAAACGGAGCCAGATGGGTCAGCGAAATCGACTGACCGCCGTACTGGGAAGAGGCGACCTGGGCGATAATCTGCGTCGCGATATTGCAGGCAGTCGAGAAGCTGTGCGGCTTCTCGATCAGCGTGCCCGAGATAACGGTGCCGTTCTGGAGCATATCCTCCAGGTTCACTAGGTCGCAGTTGTGCATGTGCTGGGCGAAGTAGTCCGAATCGTGGAAGTGAATCAGGCCCTCGTTGTGGGCATCCACGATCTCCTGGGGCAGCAACACGCGCTGCGTCAGGTCCTTGGAGATCTCGCCGGCCATGTAGTCGCGCTGAACGGAGTTGACAGTCGGGTTTTTGTTAGAGTTCTCCTGCTTGACCTCTTCGTTGTTGCATTCGATCAGCGACAGGATCTTGTCGTCGGTCGTGTTCTTTTGGCGCTTCAGGCTCTGAACATAGCGATAAATGATGTAGTGGCGAGCGACCTCATAGCAGTCGAGACGCATGATCTCGTCCTCGACCAGATCCTGGATCTCCTCGACCGATACGGTGTGCCCGGCATTTTCACATGCCTCGGCAACGTTTTGTGCCGCGTAAACCACCTGACGGTCGGTTAGACGAGAGCTCTCCTCGACCTCCAAGTTTGCGGCGCGGATGGCATTGACGATCTTGTCGATGTCAAAGACAACCTCGGTGCCGCTGCGCTTGATGATCTTCATCCTCTTGCCTCTTTCGCATCGTAGTCTCATTGCGCTTCAGAGCCAAACGATGCCCGGCAGGGCTTACCCCTGTCTTGCGGCGCCGTCGCGCAATCTGTGTTCTCGATAAACCATAAGCCTCCATGCGGACATTCCCAGGAGCCGATCAAGCGGCTCAAGGACACGTTCAAAAGAGGCAGTTAAGGTCTTCGTTCTCTGTCCGCCATCTATCATACGACAAAGATGCATCTATATCCTGTATTCTTTTTTTAGGTCAAACACAACATATAGTGTTTCAGCAGGTCAAAGCAATTAGTCATTTTGCAGACGCATTAAAACTGAGGGGTATTTGACAAGTCGGTAAAACGTTACCAACACGACTACCTGCATGGCAGCTATAAAACCCCCTTAGTCAAGCCGCCGACAAATCCTACCAAAACTAAGCCACTCATGCCAAAAGAATCCAAAAGATTATGCTTGACCAACATGTTGCGGTCACAATCGGCCAGGATGTATGCAATCTGTCGGTACCCCTACGGGATGCGAAGATCATCGCGTACAGACCTTGAATCAATATTTGGTGGCTTATTTGGCGGCGAGCTTGGTGACAAAAAAACAGCTCAGAGGCTAAGCCACTGAGCTGCGAACATTTGGTGGGCGTTAGAAGATTTGAACTTCTGACCTCTTCCGTGTCAGGGAAGCGCTCTCCCCCTGAGCTAAACGCCCAAATGGAGCGGACAACGGGGCTCGAACCCGCGACCCCAACCTTGGCAAGGTTGTGCTCTACCAACTGAGCCATGTCCGCCTGCGAGGATTTAATATACGGGATGATCCACCCAAATGCAAGAACTATTTTCGAATAATTTGAAAAAAGTTCGAGCCCCCTGGGACGGATCGACCAATTAGTGAAAAGAATGGAAGACTCACTCCCCCGGCCACAACAGCGAGCGGGCTCCGGGTGCCCCAGGTTGCCGCGAAAGAGGAGGGAAGCGTACTTTATGTACGCGACCGACGATTGTGGGGCAAGATGGGGTGCCCGGGGCTCGCACAGCGTCAACAAAAAACGCGGTTCGTTAGAACCGCGTAAGATAGTTGGAGCGGACAACGGGGCGTCCGCGTATCCGCTTCGCGGATCCGCACCGGCTTCGGCCGCCTGCCGGCGACCTCGCCAGCTCGCTACAAACGCTCCGCGTTTGCTTAACGCTCGCTCCCTCTCGGGTTCGAGCCCAAGCTATGGATACGAAAAAGCCCGGCTACCGTCGTAGTCGGGCTATAGCGCTTGGAGCGGACAACGGGGCTCGAACCCGCGACCCCAACCTTGGCAAGGTTGTGCTCTACCAACTGAGCCATGTCCGCATATGTAAAACAAAACGGGCGCCGGAGCGCCCGGATGTTGCCTGGAGGCGAAGCCCGGATTCGAACCGGGGGTAAAGGCTTTGCAGGCCTCTGCCTTACCACTTGGCCACTTCGCCGAAAAAGGACCGCTTAAACGGTCCGGAAATGCAATGGAGCGGACAACGGGGCTCGAACCCGCGACCCCAACCTTGGCAAGGTTGTGCTCTACCAACTGAGCCATGTCCGCTTGCGGGTTATTAATTTACGCGAGTTGTCCAAAAGACGCAAGTACTTTTTTCAAAAAACTTGTCTGCCGCATGTTCTTAGTAGCTAAACGCGCTAAAGCGATTGGCTAGGCACACGATTCCAGTGCTCCGCTAAACAGCTTCACCATCTGCACGCGCGTGCCGGCGCCGTCCGTACGACGAGCAACCTCCACGTTATCGACGAGCATACGCATAAGCTTGATGCCACGGCCGCGTTCCTCGGATGCGACCGGTTCGCTCGTTTCATCGATAGAATAGCCGGCACCTCGATCAAGCACCTCAACCACAACGCGATCGCCATAGGCCTGAACCGTCAGGACGCACCCGATACCGCCCGCATGGTCATAGGCATTACCCAGCGCCTCCCCCGACGCCAATGCGACATCGTAGCGCTCGTCACGGCGCAACGGGAGCGATTCAAGGAGTTCGGCGATGCGATGTCGGTAGTATGGAAGATTCTCGATACCCTGACGGACCTCGACGCTCTTACTCCAGCGAGGCAGCTCCCCCACCGGAATGGCGGGAATAGACTCCCGTGCCGGCCCCGCGACATGAAGGATATCGACAAGACGAGCAATCTCCAAAAAGCGAACAACTTCACCTGATGCATTGACGAGCGAAAGCAGGCCTTCTCGCCTCATGAGCTCACGAGCGCGCGTAAGCAGGAATGCCAAGCCCGTCGAATCGATAAAGCTAACAGCCTGACAGTTGATGACGACACGACGCACGCCGCGGCCAATCAAAGCATCCAACCGCCGACGCAGCGCAGGCACCGTGGCGATGTCGATATCGCCTGGTGGCGTCAAAACCGCTATGTCATTCCACTCATTCATACGACCATGGTTCCCCAAAAGAGCTTGTTCGATGCATGCGTTTCCGCAACCGTGCGGATTCGACGCGCCCAGCGTCGCTGTTTAGGACCGGCCCCGTAAAAACTCAAGGGACACCAATGCAATGTCATCGTCCAGCGCCGATTCGGTAAATCGGTCAAGCTCGCCCAAGACCTTGCCGCAGATTCCCGATACGCCCTCACCCGAGACAGAGAGCAGAAGGTCACGAAGGCGCTGCTCGCCAAAGAACGCTCCGGTGCGGTCGCGGGCCTCAATCGTTCCGTCCGTATACATGAAGAGCATGTCGCCAGGAGCGAACGTAAACACGCCTGTCTCGTACACCATGCTCTCAAAGGCACCGATTACGCCCGATTGGCATCCAAGCAGCTCGACCTCTCCCCCACGGGCCTCGCCGCCACCCAGCGGCATCGACTCTGGCCTAATGACCATGGTCGGAGGATGGCCCGCCGAACAATACGTTGCGCGTCCGGCTTTAAGGTCAATCTTGGCGATAAAGGCCGTCACGAACGTCTCGACCCTCGAAAAGCCCATGAGCATGCTGTTAAGGGAGCGTGCCATGCGGGCCGGGCCAGCGCCCTCCCAGGCATATGCCGTCAGGGCCGTCTTGACGAGCGCGGACATCGATGCGGCCTCAATGCCTTTGCCAGACACATCACCCAAAATCATGACGGCGCAGTCGTCGGGAAGTCGGATGAGCGTATAGAAATCGCCGCCGACCAACGCCGAGTTCGTGGCCGACAGGTACACCGAATCGGTTGCGATACCCGGAACATCCCCCAGGGAATTTCTCATGCCGATCTGGAGGGTCTGAGCGATATGGCGCTCCTCGCGCTTTTGAGATTCGCCTTCGTAGATCAGTTCAAAGTCATGCGCCAAGTGCACCAAGTAGTCATATTCAAGGTCATCAATCGGCTCTTGGCTACCATCACGAAGCAGCAGCGCGCGCGTCGTCGGGCTCTTCGCAACAGAAGCAGGAACAATCGCGTCGTTACTGTGCTTGCCATCACCCTCAGAGCGCGGGCGCCCCGCCTCGATGCCGGAGTCGACGTAGAGACCTTGACAAGGCAGACCATGCGCCCTAAGCCAGCCTCCCATAGGCATCGATTCGTCAACGCGAGTTATACGAACGTGTTTAAGGTCCTCGGCACTCGTACCGCCCAAAACAGATGCCTCAAAGCCATCAGGGCCAGCCCCCAGACGTGCCGCTGGCGCCGTCGTGGAAAAGAAAAGCTTCTCAGGGTCGTCCGGCAAGGCAACGCGACTGCCGCCTTCAAAATCTATGACGTAGGAGTCCAGACTGGCGTCATACTCAACAGGACAAAAATGGCAGTTGAGCATATTGCAGATCTCGGACGATACCGCCTGGGTAGCCGCGGCGGAATCGTCTAGAAAGGTAAACAACTCATCACGTAAGACATTGAGCGAGCGGCCAAGCTCGGCCGTGCGACGAGAGCGAAGGCTCGATGCCATGCCGACCAGCTGGATAGACAGGTAATCGCAAATGACCTCGAGTACATTAACGTCATAGGCGAGCGGTGCCTGGGGGCGTTTCCAACCAACTTCCAGCACGCCAAGGATCTGCGTACCGTAAAAAACGGGAAGACAGATCTCGCTGCGGTACGGAGGCATATCCTGCACGCGCAACAGGTGCTTAGAACGATTGTCCAGGTCCATGAACATACCGGAGGCGGCCCTATCGCCCTCAAGGTCCTGTTGAATCGACAAGCGACAGGCACGCGACTCGCGAAGAACATACGTCGGAATGCCAGCGCCATACGGCAAAAACTCGGGCAGATAGCTGTCGTACAGCTCCTTGGAAACACCGCGTAGCTTAAAACCGCCGCTCTCAGAAAAATAGATAGCGGCACCCGAAGCATCGAGCGTTCCTACAAGCTGGTTCAAAACGGTATCAAGCAGGCTGGGTAACTCATCGGAGCCCACAGTGCTCATAATGACCGAGAGCGTGCCAGAGAGACGTTTGTTCGCCACTCTAAGCTCCGATAACGCACGCTTGAGTTGACGGTCGTGAGAATACTGTTCCTCGATACTGTGAAGCGCCACCAGGACACGTGGTGCACGGCGCCCAAAGATGCGTGGAGGCGTTACGGAGCCCGCACGAACCAAGACGGGGATAAAAGAGCCGTCACTCAGCTTGAGCATCAGTTCGTTCTCGGAGCCATCAGTTTCAAATGGCAGACGATGTTCCGTCGCACGTTCAAAAGCGGACGAGTACAGGACGTCTTTAACATCTCCACCGATGACGTCGGCACGTTCCTCGCACATCAAGCCAAGTAAGCGATTATTCACATGCAGAATGGTTCCGTCGAGCTCGCAGATGATGACAGCATCGCTCGTGATCTCGACTAGTTGGGCAACGTCTGCCCACTCGTTGCGTTCAAGCGTTTCCATCGTGGACCTCACCGTCTATCGGTAACAAAAAAGCCTCCGAAGAGGCTTCTCAAATGCGATGGTGTCGGAGGCGGGACTTGAACCCGCATGACCAAAAAGCGGTCACTAGCACCTCAAGCTAGCGCGTCTGCCAATTCCGCCACTCCGACATGCTATGTTGTTGATTCACGGTTCGTTTTGTTGGACCCGCGCGTTCAACGAGGAAGATAATAACCTATGATTCGAGAACTGTGCAAGCATTTTTTTCAAAAAAGTTTACAAATTTGTAAATGCGCAGGTAGATCCGCGTGTCCGGTCCCGAATCGGTGTTGCCTCCCGGCGCGTCCTCGGGCATGAGCGATATTTTGCTGCGCACTTCGTGCTGCAAAATATCGCTCCCCCTGCGGAATGCGCCGGGAGGCAACACCGATTCGGGACCTGCAAATACGTACTTCAGGCACAGTTCTCAAACATGTTCTGGGGGCTGATGCAAATTTGGTAGCTCGGCTTTGCCGAGCCCTTATATAAGGAGGCCGGAGCTAAAGCTCCGGCCTCACTCAATTTCTTATTAGAAAAAGTGAGCGATCAAGGAATCGCACCCCCCCCCTGCAGTGGTAACACAGGGCCCGTGCTGGACTTAGTTTTCAGAACATTCCGCAGACCAGGAAACCCCCT
Source organism: uncultured Collinsella sp. (assembly GCA_902475785.1). Taxonomy (GTDB): domain Bacteria; phylum Actinomycetota; class Coriobacteriia; order Coriobacteriales; family Coriobacteriaceae; genus Collinsella. Next base: position 41,627 of record CABSAN010000005.1, on the reverse strand, counting down.
TATCCGCAGCTCCGAAGGAGCAGGATAAGGGGGTTTCCATGGTCGAGGACGTTCTGAAAACTAAGTCCAGCACGGGCCCGGACAAACAACCGACTACAGGTCGATGTGCGATTCCTTGATCGGGAACGGCTCGGCGAAGTGGCACGCGCAGCAGTGGCCCGGGGCAACTTCCTTAAACTCAGGCAGCTTCTCGGAGCAGATGCCCTGAGCGATCGGACAGCGCGTGTGGAAACGGCAGCCGGTCGGCGGATCCAGCGGCGACGGCGGATCGCCAGCGAGGATGATGCGCTTGCGGGTCTTCTGGATATCAGGATCGGGAACCGGCACGGCAGACAGCAGCGACTGCGTGTACGGATGGTGAGGCTCACTGTAGAGCGTCTTCCAGTCCGAAACCTCGACCATCTTACCCAGATACATAACGGCAACACGATCGGAGATGTGCTGCACGACGGACAGGTCGTGGGCGATAAACAGATATGCGGTACCGAACTTGTCCTGGAGTTCCTTGAGCAGGTTCAGAACCTGGGCCTGAATGGACACATCCAGAGCGGAAACCGGTTCGTCGCAGATAATCAGCTTGGGCTTCAGCGCAAATGCACGGGCAATGCCGACACGCTGACGCTGACCGCCGGAAAACTCATGAGGATAACGGTTGATGTGCTCGGGGTTCAGTCCAACGACGTCGAGAAGCTCGCGGACGCGCTCAATGCGCTCCTCCTTGGTGCCCACGCCGTGAATGGTCATGGGCTCAGAGACAATCTCACCAATGGTCATACGAGGGTTGAGCGAAGCATAAGGATCTTGGAAGATAAACTGCATCTCGCGACGCATGTCCTTGATCTCATGTTTGCTCATCTCGGCAACATCTTTGCCTTGGAAGAACACCTTACCGGCGGTCGGCTTGGTCAGGCGCATGATGGTGCGGCCCGTGGTGGACTTACCGCAACCAGACTCGCCAACCAGGCCAAAGGTCTCGCCCGGATAAATCTCGAACGAAATGTCATTCACAGCAGAGACGACACGCTTGGAAAAACGCTTGGCGAACATGCCGGACTCAGCGGGGAACTCCTTAGAGAGGTGCTCGACCTTCAGCAACGGAGTACGCTCGTTGGTATCTGCCATTACGCCTCGCCTCCCTTCTTGGAATCCTTGCGCGTACGGGACGTCTCAGGAGCGTTCTTGAGAAACTCGGGATCACCGGAGTAGTGGCACGCAGAGTAATGACCAGACTCGGTGACAACGCGCTCGGGGCGCTGCTTGCGGCACTTATCGGTCGCATAGGGACAACGAGGCGAGAACACGCAGCCCTCGGGCAGGTTCATGAGCGAAGGCGGGTTGCCGTGAATCGGCGTAAGCGGCTTCTTCTCATCGATAGCCTGCTCCGGGATGGAGCGGATCAGGCCCCAGGTATAGGGGTGACGGCTCTCGTAGAAGATTTCCTCAGCAGTACCGAACTCGACGGGACGACCGGCGTACATAACCATGATCTTATCGGCCATATCGGCGACGACACCCAGGTCATGGGTAATCATGATGATGGCGTTGCCGTTCTTCTCCTGCATTTCCTGCATGAGCTCGATAATCTGAGCCTGAATGGTAACGTCCAGGGCAGTCGTGGGCTCGTCGGCAATCAGAATATCGGGATCGCAGGCAAGAGCCATGGCAATCATGACGCGCTGACGCATACCGCCAGAGAACTGGTGCGGATACTCATTGACGCGCTTCTCGGGCTCGGGGATACCCACGAGGTCCAAAAGCTCGGTAGCGCGCTTGAGCGCCTCCTGCTTGGAGTAGCCACGGTGCAGACGAAGGCCCTCGCCCACCTGCTTGCCGATCTTATAGACCGGGTTCAAGGAGGTCATAGGATCCTGGAAGATCATCGCGATATCGTTACCGCGAATGTGCTGCATCTCTTCCTCGGTCATCTCGAGGATAGAACGACCGCGATAGCGAACGTCGCCGCCCTCGATCTTTCCCGGAGGCATCGAGATAAGACCCATGATGGTCATGGCGGTCACGGACTTACCGGAGCCGGACTCACCGACGACGCCCAGGGTCTCGCCGCGATCGAGCGTGTAGGAGACACCGTCGACAGCGCGAACAACGCCATCCTCGGTGTGGAAATACATCTTAAGGTCATCGACCTCGAGCAGATGCTGGCCCTCGGGAACCGGCTGGTCCTTCAGGTCCACATAGTTCTTGTTCTTCTTCATCCTTATGCGTCCTTCATCTTGACGTCGAGGGCGTCGCGCAGACCATCACCCAGCAGGGTGAAGGCGAGCACCGTCGAGAGAATTGCCAGACCGGGCATGATCATCATCCAGGGAGCAGTCAGAAGATACTGCTGACCGTCCTGAATCATGGAGCCCCACGAAGGCGTAGGCGGAATAACGCCCATGCCGAGGAAGGACAGAGCGGACTCGGTCAGAATGGCGCCACCAATGTTCATAGTCGCGTAGACCACGATGGAAGCGACGGAGTTCGGGAAGATGTGACGCACGACGATACGAGCATCGGATGCACCCATCGCGCGCGCAGCGTCAACATAGTCGTTTTCCTTGACCGTCAGGATCGCGGATCGGAAGACGCGCGCAATAGAAGGCCAGCCGAGAATACCGATGGCGATAAAGACATTCTGAAGACCACGGCCGATAACGGCGATCATGGCGACGACGAACAGCACGTACGGGAACGCTAGGAAGATATCCGCAAAGCGCATGATGATCGTATCCCAGATTCCGCCGTAGAAACCGGCCAGAGCACCCATGACCAATCCGATCACCGTGGAGATGGCGGTGGCCATAATGCCGACGGACAGCGAAACGCGTGCACCGTAGATAACGCGGACGAGAATGTCGCGACCAAGGGCGTCGGTACCAAACGGGTGCTCGGCACACGGAGCCAGCAGCGACGTCTCGGCCATGGTGGTCGAGTCGGAAGCCGTCGGCGAACCGAGCCAGGGCTTAGCCCACAGATCTGCGGTCAGGGCAACCACAACGACGATGATGATCCAGCAGACACCGATAACGGCGAGCTTGTTCTTACGAAGACGCTTAAAAGCGTCGCCCCACAGTGTGCGGGACTTAGCGGGAGCAGATGCGGCCTTGGTGGCGGTAGCCTGCTCCTGAGACTGAGAATCAGTTTCCTGCATGTGACGTACCTCCCTTAGGCCTTATCCGACGGACCGCCAAGGCGGATGCGCGGGTCGAGGAATGCATAGCTAATGTCGACGAGCAGGTTGATCACCATGACGACGACAACGATGAGCGTAACGCCGCCCATAACGATGGGCCAGTCACGCATGCTGATGGCGCGGTAGACCTCAGAGCCGATACCGGGCCAGTTAAAGACCGTCTCGGTCAGGATGGCGCCCGAAAGCATGCCACCGAAGTCGACACCAATATAGGTAACGACGGGGATGAGTGCATTCTTAAGCGCATGCTTGATGATGATCGCGCGATTGGAGAGACCCTTAGCCTTTGCCGTGCGGATATAATCCTGGTTCATGACGTCGAGCAGCTGCGAGCGCATGATGCGGGCAGCATAGGCGGTCGAAACCGAAGCCAGCGTAATGGTCGGAAGCACATAGTGCATCCAATCCTGATACTGAGAGCTGGAACCGCCGGCACCCGAGATCGGCATGGAGAATGCACCGCCCGTAGCGTCCTTGAGGATGACGCCAAAGAACAGCTGCAGCAGCATACCGAGCCAGAAGGCAGGAACGGCAACGAGGATTGACGTGGTCAGCGTTACCAAAATATCCCAGAAGGAGTAACGCTTTACTGCCGAAATGATACCCGCACCGATACCCATGATTGCCTCGAGCACGATGGCGCACGCGGCAAGTTTGACCGTATACGGATACTTCTGGGCAAAGATTTCCGCAACCGGCAGCTTGCGCTGATACGAATTGCCCAGATCGCCATGAAGCAGACCATTCATGTAATTCAAGTATTGGTCCACAAGCGACGTTGGAACGGGATCGCCGTTCTCGTCAAGGATCGCGTTGCCGTCCTCGTCCGCCTGGACCAGGTGATAGCGCACGCGAAGTTGAAGCTCCACCTCGGGGGACAGAGCCTTGTCTCCACCGATCAGCTTGATCGGATCTCCCGGCACGATGTTCTGGAGGGCGAACAGAATCAGCGTTACGCCCAAAAATACCGGGATGAACTGAAGCACACGTTTAACGATGTACTTACCCATACCACTCCCCTATCTAGGGATTAACCTAAATGGGATGCCGATCGCCAGACCGGCATCCCAAAATTACCATCAGCCAGTTTACCCCAGGTTAGGGAGAACTGTATGTTTCCCATGAGGTCTACGTAAATACTTGACCCTCACGGAAGCTGCAAACTCTTAGGCGAGCTCGGCGGTACCCAGCTCGGCGTGCTTCTGCGGATCGACATAGAGGTGCTTGATGCGATCGGAGCCAGCGATGGTGTGCGTGTAGAACATCACCGGGATGACCGGGCAGTCGGCAGCGACCATTGCGTCGGCCTCCTGCATCTTAGCGACGCGCTCTTCGTCGTCAACCGTGGTACGGGCCTCGTCGACCTTGGCGTCGAACTCGGGGTTGTTGTAACCAGAGCGGTTGTCGCCACCGAGGGAGTCGGAGTGGAACAGCGGATACAGGAAGTTGTCCATGATCGGGTAGTCGGCAATCCAGCCCAGACGACCGAACTGATAGTTGAAGTTCTGGTACTGCTCGAGCAGCGCAGACCACTCAGGAGTATCGGAGACGGCGGTAACGCCGACCTTGGCGAGGTCGCCGATGATGGACTCCATGATCTCCTTGTGGCCACCGTCCTGGTTGTAGGAAAGGGTCACGTTAATGCCACGATCGCCGTTAGCGCCAGCGGGAGCAACCTTGTCGAGGTACTCGTTGGCCTTGTCGACGTCGTAGGCGCAGAACTCCCATGCGCCCTCCTTGTAGCCATCGATACCCGGAGGAACAATGCCGTCGGCGGGGGTACGGGTACCCTTGAAGATGGTCTTGCAGATGGCCTCACGGTTAATGGCCAGGGAGATGCCCCTGCGCAGGTCGGCGTTGTTGAACGGCTCAGCCGTGGTGTTGCAGGTCAGGTAGTAGGTGGAAGGCTCGGCGCCGAGCAGCATGCGCTCGCCGTCGCCCATGGTGTAGCCGTCCTTGGACACGCCGCGATCCTTCTTGGCAGCGTCGATCTGAGCAACGGGAACGTCGCAGATGTCAAGGTTACCGGCCTGGAACTCCTTGTAGGCGGTCTCCACGTCCTTGATGACCTGGAAGTGGATGCCGTCGATCTTGGCCTTGTCGCCATAGTAATCGTCGAACTTCTTGAGGTTGATCTCCTGACCATCCTCCCACTTGCCGTCCATCATGAACGGGCCGTTACCGACCGGTGCAAGATAGAAGCTCTTGGCATCGGACTCGGCGCACTCGGGAACCGGGGCCAGAGCCGGGTGAGAGGCGACGAAGGGGAAGTCGGCGTAAGCGGAAGACAGCTTGACGACGAGGGTCTCATCGTCGGGGCAGGTAACACCGCTGAGCTCAGTAGCGTTACCGGCAAGCAGATCGTCATAGCCCTCGACCATGGAAAGGTGATAGGAAACCTCGGACGGGCCATACTCGGTAGCGATGGCCGACTTGGTGTTGACCAGACGCTCCCAACCGAGCTTGAACGACTTGGAGGTAACGTCGTCACCGTTGTGGAACTTGGCCTTCTTGATCTTGAAGGTAAACTCGGTGGCGTCGTCGTTGGCCTCGAAGGACTCGCAAGCCAGCGGAACGATCTCGCCCTTCTCGGCGTCATAAGAGGTCAGAGCGTCAAAGAGCTGGTACTCGACCTGAGTGCCCTGGTCCTCCTGGACATTGTAGGGGTCGATGCAGACCGGGTTGTTGATGTAGAAGTTCAGCGTCGAACCGGACTCAGAACCGGAAGTGTCGCCGCCCTTCTTGCCGCATGCGGCAAGAAAAGCCATGGAGCTCGCAGCGAGGGTGCCGCCAACAAAGGCGCGACGACCCATAACGGGCTGGTGGAACATAGAATCAGCCATGCCATCCTCCTTATGAGATAGGACAAAGAAATGTTCAGTCGGACACATGTCGAGGCAATCCGATCCGAACCATCAAAACGCCGTCCGTTGCTATGGCTGGTTATGCACAACGGAGCAACGTTTTGCAATACAGTAGCGCATTTTATGCACGATTTGGGGCTAATTCCGGTTAACGGTCGAGAATTTCTTTAGTTGGGCGAAGTATGTGGTGATATTCTGGCTCTGTTACAAGTCTGTAAACAAAAAGGGTCCCGCACATGCGAGACCCATTGAAATCGTATATACGCCGATGCTTAGTAGCCGACGATACCCTGCGGGAAGAAGAACATGCACAGGACGACGCACACGGCAAAAACAACGGCCATAATTACCGTCAAGCGATCGAGGTTCTGCTCCATGACGCCCGTGGCAGAGCTGGAGTTGTACAACGAGCTAGCGATCATATCCGAAACGCCGGTGCCCTTACCGGAATGCATCAGGACGAGAATCGTCAGCGCCACGGCAGAGACAGCCCAAACGACAAACAGAAGAATCTGGAACGGACCCATAGATAAGCTCCTTAATAGAACAGTTCAAACTCCAGTACTGTACCACAATCCCCCGCTCTCCCCTACCTGCCACTCAAGGACGGGGTGGAAATGGCAGAAATACCAAAAAAGGGGGTTGTCCGGTTGTGGACAACCCCCTTACTAGAAAACGGTATTTGTTTTCTCTTAGGCCTCGGTGGCGAGCACGCGGCCCGTCATCTCGGCGGAAGGCTCAATACCAGCCATGGTGAGCATGGTCGGAGCGATATCGGAAAGACGGCCGTCCTCGATACCGGTGAGCTTGGCCTTCTCATCAACGATGATGAACGGCACGCGGTTGGTGGTGTGAGCCGTAAACGGATGCTTGGAACCGTCGGAAGCAACGTCAAACATGTGATCGGCGTTGCCGTGGTCGGCGGTAATCAGCGCAAAGCCGCCCTTGGCGAGAATCGCCGGGACAACCTTGGACAGGGCATCGTCAACAGCCTCGACGGCCTTAACGGCGGCGTCGAAGACACCGGTGTGACCAACCATGTCGCAGTTCGCGAAGTTCACGATGTAGAAATCAGCGCGATCCTCGTTGATGGCGGCGACAAGCTTCTCGGTAACCTCGGGAGCGCTCATCTCGGGCTGCAGATCGTAGGTAGCGACCTTGGGGGAAGCGACGAGCACGCGCTCCTCGCCCTCCTTGGGCTCCTCGATGCCGCCGTTGAGGAAGAACGTCACGTGGGCGTACTTCTCGGTCTCGGCGGTGTGCAGCTGCTTCAGGCCATTGGCGGCGATAACGTCGGCCAGGACGTTCTCGGGGAACGTCTTGGGGAAGGCGACCTCGACGTCAAACGTCGGATCGTACTCGGTCATCGTCACAAAGTGCGAAAGCTTGATCTGCTCGCGCTCAAAGCCGTCGAACTCCTTGTCCGTGAACACGCGGGTCATCTGACGAGCGCGGTCGGGACGGAAGTTGAAGAAGATGGCCGCGTCGCCCTCGTGAATGCCCTCGTTGTGGGCAGCGAAGGGCTCGACGAACTCGTCGCCGCGCGGGTCCTTCTCGTAGTAGGCCTTGATACCGGCAACGGGGTCGGTATCAGCATCGGACGCATTGACCATGACGTCGTAGGCGCGCTGGATGCGCTCCCAACGGTTGTCGCGGTCCATCGCCCAATAACGACCCGAGACGGTGGCAACGCGAGCGTCGCAACCGGTCTCCTCGGAGATCTTGGCCAGGAAGGCGCAGAACTCGCTCATGTAGCCAGCACCGGACTGCGGGTCGACGTCGCGGCCATCCATGAAGGCGTGGACGCGAACGGTCTTGACGCCGTGCTCGGCAGCCATCTTGACCAGAGCCTCGACGTGGTTCATGTGAGAATGAACACCGCCCGGGCTCATAAGGCCCATGAGGTGGAGAGTCTTACCGTCAGCCTTGACGTCGTCCATAGCCTTGACAAAAACCTCGTTCTTGGCGATGGAGCCGTCCTTGATGGCGTTGTTGATGCGCGAAAGCTCCTGGAACACGATGCGTCCGGCACCGATGTTGAGGTGACCCACCTCGGAGTTACCCATCTGGCCATCGGGAAGACCCACGTCCTCGCCCGAAGCGCCGAGCGTGGTGTGGGGGTACTTCTCGTACAGGCTATCAAGGAAGGGCGTCTTGGCAGCGGCGACGGCGTTCTCGCCATCGGCCGGAGCAAGGCCGCAACCATCCATGATGATCAGGAGTGCAGGAAGATGACGTTGTGCCATATGTCCTACTCGCCTGCCTTGACGACCATAGAGGCGAAGTCGGCAGCCTTGAGCGAAGCGCCGCCCACGAGGGCGCCGTCAACGTCGGGCTTGGCGACGAGCTCGGCGATGTTGCCGGGCTTGGCGGAACCGCCATACAGCACGCGAATGCCGTTGGCGAGCTCCTCGCCGAACATCTCCTTGAGGGTCTCACGGATAGCGCCGCAGACCTCCTGAGCGTCCTCGGCGGTAGCGGTCTTGCCTGTGCCGATGGCCCAGATGGGCTCGTAGGCGACGACGACCTGCTTGGGGCAGGTGATCTCAAGGCCAGCAAGGCCAGCCTTGACCTGGTTCACGACGTGCTCGACATAGGTGCCAGCCTCGCGGACCTCGAGGGACTCGCCGCAGCAGAAGACGGGAACAAGACCGGCGGAAACGAGAGCCTTAGCCTTCTTGTTCTGATCCTCGTCGGTCTCGTGGAAGTAGTCGCGACGCTCGGAGTGACCGATGATGCAGTAGGTGCAGCCAGCGGACTTGAGCATGTCGCAAGAAGACTCACCGGTGAAGGCACCCTTGGCCTCCCAGTACACGTTCTGTGCACCGAGGGCGATGGGGGCAGCCTGAATGCGGTCATGAACCGTGGTGATGTCGATGGTCGGAGGGCAGACGAGCACCTCGACGCCAGCCGGAACCTCGGGCAGAGCCTGAGCCAGCTCGTCGGCGAGCTTGGCGGCCTCGGCGACGTCGTTGTTCATCTTCCAGTTACCAGCGATAAGAAGGGTGCGATTAGGCATCGAGAAGCGCCTCCACTCCGGGCAGGGCCTTACCCTCGACGAGCTCCATGGAAGCGCCACCACCGGTGGAGATCCAGCTCATCTTGTCGGCCAGGTTGAACTTGTTGACAGCTGCGACAGAGTCACCACCGCCGATGATCGAGGTGCAGTCAGCCTCGGCGAGAGCCTCGGCGATAGCCTGGGTGCCGTGAGCAAAGTTGTCAAACTCGAAGACGCCCATGGGGCCGTTCCAGAACACGGTCTTGGCGCCCTTGACAGCCTCGGCATAGAGCTCCTCGGTCTTGGGACCGATGTCCATACCCTCACGATCGTCGGGGATAGCGTCGGAAGCAACAACCTCGGGGACAGCGTCCTCGCCAAAGTGATCGGCAACACGGTTGTCGATGGGGAGTAGGATCTTGACACCCTTCTCCTCGGCCTTCTTGAGCATCTCGCCGGCGCGCTCGACCCAGTCCTCTTCCTTGAGGGACTGACCAACGGACAGGCCCTGAGCCAGGAAGAAGGTGTAGGCCATGCCGCCACCGATGATCAGGGTGTCAGCGGAGTCGATGAGGTGATCGAGAACGCCGATCTTGGAGGAAACCTTGGAACCGCCGACGATGGCGACGAAGGGGCGCTCGGGCTCGGCGAAGATGCCGGTCAGCGTGTCGACCTCCTTCTCGAGCAAGAAGCCGGCGACGGCAGGCAGGTAAGCGGCGGGGCCCACGACGGAACCCTGGGCGCGGTGAGCGGTGCCGAAGGCATCGAGAACGAAGACGTCACCATAGGAAGCGAGCTTCTTGGCGATCTCGGGATCGTTCTTCTTCTCACGCTTGTCAAAACGGACGTTCTCGAGAACGAGGACCTTACCCGGCTCGACGGCGGCGACAGCCTCAGCAGCCTTCTCGCCGTAGGTGTCAGCGACAAAGGCAACGTCGAGACCAGAGAGCTCAGCGAGCTTCTTGGCGACGGGCTCGAGGGACAGCTCGGGCTGGAAGCCGGTGCCCTCGGGACGGCCGAGGTGGCTCATGAGGATGACGCGAGCGTTGTGCTCAACGAGGTAGTTGATGGTGGGCAGGGCAGCCTTGATACGGGTGGTGTCGCCAACGACGCCATCCTTGATAGGCACGTTAAAGTCAACGCGGACGAGAACGCGCTTTCCGTCGACATCGATGTCGCGGACGGTCTTCTTGGTAAAGGCCATGTTTGCTTCTACCTTTCGTACGTGTCTGCCTCCCATTACGGCAGACGATTTCTTATAAAAAGGGCGCGACCCTAGGGTGTAAGCCCTATAAGGCCGCGCCCTTCTTTAGACGCTCAACGAGCTATTCGCTAAAAGCTAAATTAAGCAACGAACTTCTCGAAGTACTTGATGGTGCGGACCATCTGAGAGGTGTAGGAGTTCTCGTTGTCGTACCAAGAGGTGACCTGAACGAGGGTCTGGCCGTTGCCGAGGTCAGAGCACATGGTCTGAGTGGCGTCGAAGATGGAGCCGTGGGTCTCGCCGACGATGTCGCGGGAGACAATCTGGTCCTCGTTGTAGGCGAAGGTCTCGGGGATGGTCTCGGCGTAGGCCTTCATGGCAGCGTTGACCTCGTCGACGGTGACCTTCTTGTCAACGACGGCGTAGAGGTTGGTCAGCGAGCCGGTCGGCGTCGGGACGCGCTGGGCGGCACCGATGAGCTTGCCGTTGAGCTCGGGGAGAACCAGGCCGATGGCCTTGGCAGCGCCCGTGGTGTTCGGGACGATGTTCTCGGAGCAGGCGCGGGAGCGACGGAAGTTGCCCTTGCGCTGCGGGCCGTCGAGCGGCATCTGGTCGCCGGTGAAGGCGTGGATGGTGGTCATGATGCCGGACACGATGGGAGCGAAGTCGTTCAGACCCTTGGCCATCGGGGCGAGGCAGTTGGTGGTGCAGGAAGCAGCGGAGATGATGTTGTCCTCAGCGGTCAGCGTCTCATGGTTGACGTTGTACACGATGGTGGGCAGATCGCTGCCGGCCGGAGCGGAGATGACGACCTTCTTGGCGCCAGCGTTGATGTGGGCCTGAGCCTTAGCCTTGCTGGTGTAGAAGCCGGTGCACTCGAGAACGACGTCGACGTCAAGGTCGCCCCAAGGCAGGTTGTTAGCGTCGGCCTCCTTGTAGATCTTGATCTCCTTGCCGTCAACGGTGATGGAATCCTCGCCAGCAACGACCTCGTGATCGCGAGCGTAGTTGCCCTGCGTGGAGTCGTACTTCAGCAGGTAAGCGAGCATATCGGGAGAGGTGAGGTCGTTGATAGCGACGATCTCGGAGCCCTCATGACCGAACATCTGACGGAAAGCCAGACGACCGATGCGACCGAAGCCGTTAATAGCAACCTTTACTGCCATTGTGTCTCCTTTCGTAAGGCCCCCGCGAGCTACAGCGCCCGCCGTTGAGGCCCACAAACTAACCACTCGCCTAATATACCTTTTTTTTGACTTGAATTTCACGAGAATGCTTGAAATTGAAAATCAAATTTACGTTAAAACGTTTTAAATACTAAAATAGCAGCTAAATCCATATATAAGTCGTTACTTCAAACTACCTGTTTGCTTCAATGAGCTTTTCAAGCCGTAAAACACGATGGTAGAGGGCTGACTTCGACAAGGGAGGGTCAGCCATCTCCCCCAAATCACGCAGCGACAGATCGGGATAGCGCTCGCGCAGGTCGCAAAAGACCGCCAAGGCATCCGGAAGCGCATCACGAAGGCCACGCTGCTCGAGCTCATCGATAAGCGCAAGCTGATGTTGGGCGGCACCGGCGCTTCTGGTCTGGTTGGCGAGCTCGGCGTTCACGCGACGGTTCACATCGTTCTTAACCAACTTGACCGCGCGCGCCTCCTCAATCTCGGCAACGCTGCGCTTGGCGCCAATCAGCTTTAATAGATGCTCGATTTCCTCGGCGCTCTTAATGTACACGGCATATGACCCCCGCCGTGCATTAACACGAGCATGGACCCCAATCTGCTCCAACAGATCGCAAAGCCCCTTGGCATATTGCTCGCCCTGCACAGCAATCTCCAAATGAAAATCGCCGCGTGGATCGGCCACGAAGCCGCCCGCGATGAGCGCGCCGCGGATATAGGCAAGTCTACAGCAAGGACGGGCAACGATATGTCGGGGTACGCCGGCGACAAGTCCTCCCCTACGTTCGAGGATACCCAGCAGAACCAAGGCCTTATCCAGGTCTGGCTGATCAGGCAAGGTGATGAGGTAGTTTCGAACCTTATGCAATACAGATTTACGGACGGTGAACTCCGTTTTGAGCTTAAGGATACGATGCGTCAGCGTGATCATCGTGCGCGCGACGGCTCCCGTCTCAGTCGCAACCGTCAAACGATACCGCCCAGAGCCGGTAAGCGAGAGCGTACCGCTCACGCGCGTGAGGGCGGCAAGCGTCGACAAGTCGCAGTATTCACATTCGGGTTCGCAGCGCGCAAGCTCGTCGCGCACCTCAGCGGTAAACGACATGCAGGCCTATGCCTTCGTGTTGGCGCGCGACAGGTCGCGGTGGGAGATGCTCACATGATACTGAGCGCCTTCCAGGTAACGGGCCGTGGCCTCGGCAATGGCAACGCTGCGGTGCTGGCCGCCCGTGCAGCCGATGGCGATAGAAAGCTGCGGCTTACCCTCCGCGATATAACCCGGCATCACCGTATCGAGCAGCTGTGTCCAAGCCTTCCAAAACTCCTGCGTCTTGGGATGGTCCAGAACAAAATCGGAGACCTTTTTATCGAGACCGGTCATCGTGCGCATCTCGGGATCGTAGAACGGATTGGGCAGGAAGCGGACGTCGATCATAATGTCCGCCTCGACGGGCATGCCGTGCTTAAAGCCAAACGAGAACACGTGGACGTCCATGAGCTGCTGGTCGGACAGCTCGGAAAATGCCATACGTAGCTTGTTGCGCAACGCAGAGGTGCGCAGACGGCTCGTGTCGATAATCATATCGGCTCGGTCGCGCACGCCCTGCAGCTGAAGGCGCTCGCGCTGAATGGCATCGGCCGTAGTCTCCCCCGGCTTGGCAATGGGATGACGGCGGCGATTTTCGCTGTAGCGACGAATCAGCACCTCGTCAGAAGCCTCCAGGAACACGATGTCGCAGCTCATCTCGCGCTCTTCGAGAGCGGCGACCGCATCGAGCAACTCGTCAAACAGTCCCTGGCTACGCAAATCGCAGGTGACGGCGAGATGCCTGCCCACGCCCGTATTGATGCCGACGAGCTCGGCAAGCTGGGCGATGAGACGCGGAGGCAGGTTATCGATGCAAAAATAGCCCATGTCCTCGAACACGTGCATGGCCTGTGTGCGGCCCGATCCGGACATTCCGGTGATGATGACGATATCGGGGATGCGCTCCGAGCGCTCCGCCGCATCCATGGCATCTCCCTTTTGCATGTGCTGCCTCCCGAAAACAAGCGCGGGACCCAGCAACCCGGATCCCGCGCGGTCAATTGCCTATATTGAGTATACCGCCCCGAGCGGATACGAGGCCTGTCTTACGCCTCAAGCGCAGCCTTGAACCAACTCGTAATACTCGTGGGGTGCGTGATGGCGGTGCCGACGACAACGGCCCAGGCGCCAGCATCGATCGCGGCGCGAGCCTCCTCGGGCGTGTGCACGCGGCCCTCGCAGATGATGGGAAGACCGGGGAATTCCTCGGTCGCCTGACGCAGGAGCGGCAGATCGGGGCCATCGGCCATGGTGCAGTCGATGGCAGCGACACCGTGAGAAAGCGTGGTAGATACAAGGTCGAAGCCCATATCAACCGCACGGCGAATGTCCTCGATGGTGGCACAATCCGCCATCAGGAGCACACCCTCCTCGTGCAGCGGGCGGAAGGTATCCTCGACCGACTTGCCGTCGGGACGCGGACGATCGGTGGCGTCGATCGCCACGATATCGGCACCCGCAGCAACGCAGGCGCGAGCGTGACGCAGCGTCGGCGTGATGTAAACGCCCTCGTGCCCATCCTTCCACAGGCCGATAACAGGAACCTCACAGCGACCCTTAATGGCGGCAATGTCGGCAAGGCCCTGGCAGCGAATGGCGGCGGCGCCGCCGAGCTCGCAAGCACGAGACATTTGAGCCATGGTCTCGGGCGTACGAAGCGGCTCGCCCATATACGCCTGAACGCTCACGACGAGCTTACCCTTCAGGGACTGGATCAAAGGATCGACGGTCATGTTCGACTCAACCTTTCTCAAAACAGCCTTCTGAGACACCGCACCTTGACGTTCAAACCGTCGCTCGCGTACCGAAGTACGCTTCGCTCCTCTTTCACGTCAATCTGCGGCACCTCAGAAGGCGCACTTGGTAGTTATGTTTACTTCAACGACGCAAGAAGGTGTTCGGCGGCACCGATGAGCGGAGCATCGCCCTCCAGAGAACCGATGAGGATCGGCGTGTCCTGAAGCGGATCGAGCGCCTGGCTGGCATAGCCCTCGTGCACCGAATCCTTCCACGTCTGTGAACGCCAATCGGGACCTTGGTGAATCACGCCACCCGAAAGCACGATGACCTCGGGGTCCAGGATGTTAGCGAGCGAGCCCAAGCTGGCACCCAGCGCAAAGCCGGCGTCATGGATGACCTCGGTCGCCTTTGCGTCGCCCGCGCGGCACAGGTCGTTCACATCGCGACCGACCGAAGGACGGCTGGGGTCGACGCGGCCAAAACGCTCATCGTACATTCGACCAATGGAAGTGCCCGAAGCAACCGACTCCAGATGGCCAGAACGCCCGCAGGCGCAGGGAATGCCGGCGGCAGCCGAGCACTCGATGTGGCCCATATGGCCAGCAGCACCATGGAAGCCTTGCATCACGCGGCCGTTCTCGACATATGCGCCGCCGATACCCGTACCGATGCCAAGACACAAGACGGAGAACTTGCCCTTGCCGACGCCCCAGTGGGCCTCGCCCAGAGCATGAGCCTGCACGTCGCCTACAACGGCAACGGGAAGACCGAGGTCCTCGCGCAGACGCGGCCCCAACTGGACGCCGGACCAGCCGGGCATGATCTCGTTGGCATACGCGATGGCGCCCGTCTTGGGATCGACGACGCCGGCAGCACCGATACCGACGCCAAGGACCTCGACATCGGGATTCGCCTCGAGAGCAGCCTTGATGGACGCCTCGATACGCTGGAAGACGGCCTCGCCGCCCTCTTGGGCCTCGGTGGGAACCTCGGCCTCAAAAACGGGATGAGGCACGCTACCGTCAGCCGGGTACTCCATAATGGCGGTCGCAATCTTGGTGCCGCCGATATCAACGGAGCAAATGTACTTGTTCTCCATGTCGCTCTCCTTAGGAGATAAAAACAACTACAGGAAATGAAGGCTGCGTTATCGCCGCAGCTTGGTAAAGGTTTCCCGGGTGCCCGAGGTTGGGGTGAAAGCGGTCGGGCGTTGACCTAATGGGTCACGCTCGACCGCTTGAGCCCCAAGATCGGGTGCCCGGGGAAGCTTTACAGGAGACCGTTGTCCTGGAGGACCTTCTTAATCGCCTCGACGTTCTCGCCGGTCATGGCCTTCACCGGGCGCGGCATGGTCGGGCTGTCGAAGATGCCCATGAGGTTCATAGCGGTCTTGAAGGCGCCGACGCCACCGGCATAGCCCTGGACGCCCGAGGTGACATCCCAGATGTGCGAAATCTCATTGAGGCGGTCCTGCTCGGCCTTGACGGTAGCCCAGTCACCAGCCTGAGCGGCCTTCCACTGACGTACGTAGCCCTCGGGCTCAACGTTGGCGAGACCCGGGACGGAACCGTCGGCGCCACCGAGGTAGGCGCCGTCGACAACAACCTCGTGACCGGTGAGAATGCTCATCGGATGGCCGTTCTTCTCGTTCTCCTGAACGAGGTAGCGGAACGAGATGTCATCACCCGAGGAATCCTTGACGCCGGCCAGAACGCCCTCGGCACCGAGCTTGGCAAGGAGCTTCCACGGGAGCTTGGTGTGGACACACACGGGGATGTCGTAGGCGAAGATGGGCAGGTCGAGTTCCTCATGCAGGATGCGGAAGTGCTCCTCGACCTCGGTCATGCCCTGCAGGGCATAGAACGGGCAGGTGGCGACAAGCGCATCGGCGCCCAGCTCCTGAGCGACCTTACCGTGCTCGATCATGCGCTCGGTCTCGGTGTCGATGATGCCGACCAGAACGGGAACGCGGTGGTCGACGATACGGACGGCCTCGGCGATGATCTGACGGCGACGCTCGTCGGTGGAGAAGACGACCTCGCCCGAGGAGCCCAGGAAGAACAAGCCATCGACGCCGGCATCGATCATGCGGTTGATGCTGCGCTCAAAGGAGGCAACATCGAGCTGGTGGTCTTCGGTATCGGGAACAACGACGGGAGGGATAACGCCGGTGAATTTCTGAGTTGCCACAAGAATCTCCTTAGTTGTCTGGCGGGCAGCCCTATGCCGCCCACTCTTGTTGGCAGTGTCCAGGCCGTCTAGGCCAAAGAACACGGGTAGAACGTTTGGTTAAAGAGGTCGACGACTTCGTTTTCGAACGCATTGATGCGCTCGTGAGCGTATTTTGCATAGATGATATGCCTCCGGTCACACTCAAGACCGTTGAATACGGCAAACTGATCCTTGGGATCGCTCACGGTATCCATAAGCGATGTGCCCATGAGCACCGATCCGCGCACCCGAGACGACAGCGCCTCGAGGCCGCCAGGAAGCGGATTGGCAACCGCCGTGCAGGCGAGGCCCCGCTCGTCCAGAGCAGAAACCGCCAGCGCGACTCCGCCGCCAAGACCCTCGCCCCATGCAAAGATGCGGTCGGGGTCCATGCCATCAAGATTGCGCGCCACCTTCGCCAGCGCGCAACCCCAACGGACGCGCTCGACAAAAGCGGGCGAAGAAATCCCCCGCTGCAGGTCGTTCGCACCAGCAACATCGTCATCCAGCGCGAGGACGGCATACCCCATGGCGGCAAATCTCGTCATGTGATGCCAGCCGCGCACAGGCCGATCGATGTCGTGGAACATCAGGCACAGCGGCACGCGCTCAGATACTCGGGCACGACCGACAGGCTCGATCAAACGAGCGTGAATCGCATCGTCACCGAGCTCAAAGGAGACCTCCGAGTAACGGGCGCAGGGGTTAACAAAGTCAATCGCCGTAATGGCCAGGCCTTGAATCTCAAGATTCGAAGCGCATGTCTCTAAATCAGAAACATCTGCTTGGACATCACCGCGCCAGTCCCGATATTCTGCGAGCCTTGACGAAACCGTTCCAGGAATTCCCACGAGCCCGGGGACAATCAGCTCGTCAACATTGCTCTCGCACTTAGACATGAGCCTCCCCTCCCTTGCAGAAAAACGGAATGATCAAATCGTCAAAATCCTGAATCTCCTCGTGGCCAAAGCCTTCAAAGAACTCATGACGCTTTTCGCAGGTCAGGTTGTTATAGACCGCAAACTGCGTCGCTGGCGGACAGACGATATCGGCTGTGCCGGTGCCAAACAGCACGGGGCATTTGACCATAGGGGCAAAGTTCTTGGAATCGAAGTACGCCAGCTTGGCATAGGCTTCGTCAATACGAGTCGAGTCCTCGTCAAACCAGCGAGACCAATAGCGCAGGCCCTCGTAGGCAATGTCGTCGGCATCCAAATCCCAGACCAGGCGGAAATCTGACAGGAAGGGATAGAGGATGGCGGCGCGATTGATAAGCTCGCTGTTAAGCGCACAGGTCGCAATGCCCAAACCGCCGCCCTGCGACGCGCCGTTCACAAACACACGCGCAAGATCGATGCCCTCGAGCTCGCGAACGATGCGGCACAGGATTCGAATATCTTGGTGTAAGCGGACATAGTAGAGGTTGGCAGGGTCGCCGTCGATACCGGCGACGATATGCCCGGCAACCGTTGTGCCCTCAAATCCACCAATGTCCTCGGAGGGACCTCCTTGGCCGGGGCAATCGAGGGCGATGAGTGCCATGCCCATGCCCGCAAACGACGCCTGCTCAAACCAGCTGCGGCTTGCACCCGGATACCCATGGAACTGAAGTACCAATGGCACGGGCTCGTCCGAGACGGGTTTAAGGTACTTGGCATGCAGGCGCGCGCCACACATGCCGGTATACCAGAGGTCGAAAAGCTGGCAGGTCGCGGCATCGGCGACCGATGCCGTCTCGATCGCATAGTCAAGCCCGACGGCGTCGGCCTCGGCCATGCGATCCTTCCAAAAGAGATCGAAATCTGATGGACGGGGCATGGCGCCTCGGTATTCACCAAATTGATGTTGTAGCTCCTGAGCACTTGGCATGGCTCGTGAACCCAATCTTTCGAAATCGCAACGGAGGTGCGCCCGGCAAGGGAACCGGGCGCACGGGAGGGAAAGCGAGGCTACTCGCCGAGCTTGGGGTGCAGCAGCGACGGCGCAGCGCCGAGCAGCATCTTGGTGTAGGGGTCCTGGGGGTGCTGGAAGACCTGCTTGGCCTCGCCCTGCTCGACGATCCTGCCGCCATTCATAACGATGATGTCGTCAGAGATATAGCGGACCGTCTGGATGTCATGGCTGATGAACACCATGGCCAGGCCGAGCTCCTTCTTAAGGTCGGTCAGCAGGTTCAGAATCTGCGCGCGGACCGAAACGTCCAGAGCCGAGGTGGGCTCGTCGGCGATGATGGCATCGGGGTTCAGCGACAGGGCACGGGCAATTGCGACGCGCTGGCGCTGGCCGCCCGAAAGCTGGCCGGGAAGAACCTCGGCAGCGGAGCTGGGCAGACCGGTGAGCTCCAAGAGTTCCTTGACGCGCTTCTCCTGCTCGGCCTCGGTACCCAGGTTGTGGACGCGCATGGGGTCGAGCAGCTGCTCGCGAACGACCATGCGGGGGTTGAGCGCCGTGGCCGGGTTCTGGAACACGACCGAGATGACGCGACCCATGTGGCGACGGTCCTCGGCGGTACGTTTGGTAACGTCCTTGCCCTTAAAGTAGACCTTGCCGCTCGTGGGGGCCTGCAGGCCGCACATGACGTTGGCGGTGGTGGACTTGCCGCAACCGGACTCGCCGACGATGCCGATCGTCTGACCGGGCATGAGCTTAATCGTTACACCCTGGACGGCGTGAACCAGGTTGGGGTGCAGAATCGAGCCGGTACGGGTCCTAAAGGTGACGTGGACGTCATCAAGGAAGATGATCGGCTCGACGCCGTTGACTGCGGTCTCGCTCATCTACATCACCTCCGCGTGAGGGGTCAAACCATTTGCCTTGAGCACCTCATCGGGGAGCTCGGAATAGAAGTGCTCGGTGCCGGGCACGCGCTTGAAGACCGGACGGGTGTCCAGGCCAATGCGCGGATGGCTCGAGCGGGGTGCGAAGCGATCGCCCTTGGGGAAATCGCGCGGGCTCGGAACGGCGCCGGGCACCTGGTGCAGGCGGCCCGAACCGCTCTCGATGGACAGGACGGAACCCAGAAGACCGCGGGTGTACTCGTGGATCGGGTTAGTGAGCAGCTCCTTGGTGGGCGCCTGCTCGATAACCTGGCCAGCGTACATAACCGTGATGTTGTGGGCGACCTCGGCGACCAGTGCCAGGTCGTGCGAAACGAAGATCATGGCAAAGCCGAGCTTGGCCTGAAGATCGTTGAGCAGCTTAATGACCTGCTTCTGGACGGTAACGTCCAGAGCGGTCGTGGGCTCGTCGCAGATGACCAGCTTGGGGTCGCGGGTAAGGGCCATAGCGATCAGGACACGCTGACGCTGGCCGCCGGAAAGCTCGTGCGGATAGCTCTCGAGCGTGCGCTTGGGATCGAGGCCGACGAGCTCCAGAAGCTCCTCGGCGCTGCGGGTGCCGCCGCGCTTGGTGAGCTGCTTCATCTGGGCAGAGATGAGCATGGAGGGGTTGAGCGAAGACAGGGCGTCCTGATAGACCATAGCGATATCGGTACCGCGCAGGCCGAACCACTCCTTCTTGCTCATCTTAAGCAGGTCACGGCCCTCCCAGAGGACCTCGCCGGAAAGATGCTCGTCATCGTCGGTCAGGCCCATGATGGCCAGCGTGGTGATGGACTTACCGCAACCGGACTCGCCCACCAGGCCCATGGTCTGACCAGGACGGACGTCAAAGTTGACATGGTCGACGACGTTGATATCACCGTGATGCTCAAACTGAATGCAGAAGTCACGGACCGAGAGAATCGGTTCGACAGACTCGTCGGGCACATGGCGATCGTCACGCTTGAGCTCGACATCGCGCAGGGCGCCAAGGCGAGCGGAGAGGGACTGGGCCTGCTCCTTGTAGGCGCGAACGGGGTCGGAGACCAGCAGGTCGGCCTCGCGACGCTTGGAGGAATCGGTCGGATCCAGGGCGGCGGAGGGAGCAGCGGCCATGGCGTCGGTAATGCCCTCGGAGAGGATGTTGAGCGCCAGGCAGGTGATCATGATGGCCAGGCCCGGGAACAGCGCCTGCCACCAACGGCCAGCGAGCACGCCGCCGCGGGCGTCGGCGAGGATGTTGCCCCAGGTAGCGGTGGGCTCCTGGATACCAGCGCCGATGAAGGTCAGCGAGGCCTCGAAGATGATGGCGTCGGCGACCAGGGTAACGGTAAAGACCATGATCGGGGCGATGCAGTTACGCAGAACATGCTTGATCAAAATCCACGGAGCCTTGGCGCCGGAAACGATGACCGCGCGGACATAGTCCTCGCCGTACTCGGACACGATGTTGGCGCGCACGATACGGGCAATCTGCGGAGTGTACATAAAGCCGATGGCGAAGATAATCGACGGCACGGAGTTGCCCAGGATGGAGACGAAGACGGCCGCGAGGGCGATGCCCGGGATGGACATGATGATGTCCAGGATACGCATGATCGTCTCGGAGACGGCCTTGCGCGAAACCGCTGCAAGGGCGCCCACGACCGAGCCGCAGACCAGAGCCATGGCAGTGGCGCCAAAGCCGATAATCAGCGAGTAACGACCACCGTAGAGCATACGTGACAGAATGTCGCGACCCTTATCGTCGGTACCGAAGATAAATCCGTTGCCGGGAGCCTGGCGAGCCGTAAAGATCTCGACCGGGCTATAGGGGGCAAGCAAGGGCGCAAGAATCGCAGTCAGGGCGACCAGCACCAGCACGACGGCGGCAATCTTAGAAGACAACGTCATCTTCTTCCAGCCACCGAGCTTGAGCCCCTTGGAGGCAGCCTTCTCGAGCTGCTCGGTTTGCTTCTCTCGAATCTTTACCATAATCTACACCGTCCTGATGCGCGGGTTGATGAGCAGGTAGAGCATGTCAACCACGATGTTGATGATGATGAAGGCAAGAGCAACGACGATAACGACGCCCTGAACCAGGTTCGCCTCGTTGCCCTGAACGCCCTGCAGAATCGCGGTGCCCATGCCGGGGAGGTTGAAGATAACCTCGATGACGACGGCGCCGCCCATGAGGTAACCGATCTTAAGACCGAGGGTGGTGACCGGGGTGATCAGCGCATTGCGAAGAACGTTGATGCCGACGACGACCTTCTCGGGAACGCCGGCGCCACGAGCCATACGGACATAGTCCTTGTCGAGCTCCTCGACCATGGCGGTACGCACGATACGAGTCATCTGGCCCGTCAGCGGAAATGCCAAGGCGATAGCGGGCATGATCATACGCCCCAGATAGCCAACCGGATTCGTGGTGAAGTGAGGCAGAGCACCCGATGCCGGAAGCACCTTAAGGTAGGAAGAGAACAGCAGGATCAACAGAACGGCAAGCCAGAACGACGGGGTTGCCAAGCCGGCGATGGAAAAGACGCGGATCACTTGGTCCGGCCATTTGTCGCGATACAGTGCCGCGATGACGCCGAGCAAAAACGAAACGACCGCACCGATGGCAAGACCGATGAAGGTCAGCTGCATCGTAACGGGCAGGGCCGTGGAGATGCGCTTGGCAACGGAGTTGCGAGCAGCACCATAGGTGCCCATGTCGCCATGGATCAAATCGCCCATATAGCGCACGTAGCGCACGGGCCAGGGGTCGTCCAGACCATACTTCTCATGGTACTCGGCGACCGCCTCGGGCGAGGCACCGTCACCCAACGCCGTGTAGGCGGGGTCGGTCTTGGAGAACGACATAAGGAAGAACACCAGGACGGTGACGCCCAATGCCATGATCGGCAGCGCCACGAGACGCCTTCCAATCAAACGTAGCAAGTTGTTCACGTTCTCTCCCCTTTCTTTTGTCGGTAGGACCAACTGGTATATGAGTACGGATACTCATTACAAGACCCGAGCGACATCGTTGCCGCCCGGGTCTTTGTTTCAACTATGAGGATACGGTCCCAACGACCGACATCCTGCATACAGACTCAAGCGAGTCTTACGCCTTGACGGTCGCAACGCCCCTGAAGGACATGCTCGTCGTGCCGATGCCCTTGAAGCCATCGAGGGCCTCGCCGTTGGGCGCAGTGGACGGATCGTCCCAGGAAGCGGAGACGGTCTTGACGTGGACAACGGGGTACAGAACGGCGTTGTCGGCAATGATGTCGAAGCACTCGTTCCACTTCTTCTGCTGCTCGTCGCCCTCGGCGGCAAGAGCCTCGTCCATGAGACTGTGGAGCTTCTGCCACTCAGCGGACTCCTTCCACGGGCAACGGGTCTGCATCCAGACGTTGTCGCCGTACCACCAGTTGAGCAGCAGGTCGGGGTCGGCGCCGAAGCAGGAAGGATCGCCAGGGGCAAGGAGGATATCGTAGGCCTCGCCGCCGTCGATGGCAGCGTAGGTGGCCGGCGAGGTATCGGTCTGGATGGTCACATCGAAGCCGAGAGCGTCGAGGTCGTTCTTGACCTGGGCGGCCATGCCCTTAATCTGCTCGTTGTCGGTGGTGCGCAGGGTGATGGCACCCGGGGTGATGCCAGACTCCTCGATGAGCTTCTTAGCCTTCTTGGCGTCGGTCTTGTACACCGTGGAAGCCTCATGATAGTTGGTGAAGCTCTTGGGCAGGTAGCAGCTGGCAGCGGTGGCAAGGCCGGCGAAGGTGTTGCTGACCATCTTCTCGGTGTCGAGCGCATACATGACGGCCTGACGGACCTTGACGTTGTTCCAAGGCTCCTTGGCGACGTTGAACATGATGAAGCGGGTGCCGAAACCCTGAACGTTATCGATCTTGCAGCCGGCGCTCTCGAGCTGGTCGACGGCATCAGCGGTAACGAGCTCCATAACGAGCGTGGAGCCCTCCTGCTGAGCGGTAACGCGAGCGGTGGGGTCGGTCAGGATGCTGTACTGGATCTTCTTATCCTCGGCAGCATACTCACCGTTGTACTCGGGGTTGGGAACCAGGGTAATCTCGGTATCGGAGATAGAGTCGTACATCCAGGGGCCGGAGCCGATCGGCTGCTTGGCGCGATCCTCCTCGGTCTGGGTGGCCGGGGTAACGCGGACGATGGCCAGACGATCCTTGAGCAGGGAGAAGTTGGGGACCTTGGTCTTGACCGTCACGGTGCTGGCGTCCTTGGCCTCGATGGACTCGAAGGGCTGGAAGAACGGAGCATAGGTAGCGGAAGCGGCGCAAGCGGTGTAGGAAGCAACGACATCGTCAGCGGTGACCTCGGTGCCATCGGAGAACTTGGCGCCCTTGCGGATGGTGACCTCGAAAGTGGTGTCGTCCACAGACTTGGGATCGTCGGTGGCGAGCTCGTTGAAGGTGCTGTAGTCGTGGTAATCGATGCCGTAGAGACCCTCAACGACGTGCCAGTTAGCACCCAGGCCCACAGCGGAGCCGGTGCTGGCGGGATCGAAGCTGGACGGAGCGTAAGCGGAACCAGCGGTGATCACGCCGCCGCCACGGTTGGCGGAATCGGTGGAACCGGAAGCGGAACCCTCGTCGCTAGAGCTGCCACCGCAGCCGGTGAGACCAAGCCCTGCGACAGCAGCGACGCTGCCGGTGAGGCCGAGGAACGAACGCCTGGACATACCCTTGTTGATGATGGCCATGTCTTCTCCTATCAATAGAGAATCTTACCCGGGAGCACCTAGACGTGCCCCCGCGCAACTTGCGGACGATATATACCTTACCTACCGACGAGCCCAACTGAGGTGCCGCGCTCGGCGACCGATACATACATACGCTTGAACGGTATTTACTACCGTTCACCGAATTCGTTGACAAACGATTCGCCAGACAGTATGTATCGGCGAGGTGAGATATCAGTCTTCGTCAACCCGCAGGATAGCAGGGTTTTCACTTGGGTCAGTCAAACGTTTTAGCGTTAATAAAACCCGAAACCAGCAGGCAATCATGGCGAAATAAATGGTTGAAAATCACGCAATCATGTATATCAGTAGTTTAGGCTCGTGTTTAGCTATCGGAATGGCCAGCCGCCGCCTCGGCGCGCTCGGCATTCCACGCAACGAGCGCCTCGTGGACCGCCTTGGCAACATCGGCAGGTATGCCGCGAACTTCCGCGATCTCTTGCTCGCTCGCCGCGCGCAAACGCTTCATCGAGCCAAAATGGCGCATAAGGGCACGTTTTCTGGTGGGTCCCACGCCTGGAACGTCATCGAGTACCGAAACTGTCATGGCTTTATCACGCAACTCACGATGGAATGTGATTGCAAAACGGTGCGATTCATCGCGCACCTGTTTAATTAGATAGAGCGACGCGGACCCGGTCGGAAGCACGACGGGAGTCTCGTCCCAAGGCACGAAAACCTCCTCATCGGCCTTTGCCAAGCCACAAACCGGTATATCGAGCCCAAGAGCCTCAAGTTGCTTGATCGCAGCGGTCAATTGCGGCTTACCGCCATCGACAACGAGCAAATCGGGACGCGAGCCAAAGCGCTCGTCGGCCATGCGCTCGGGAGCATAGCGTCGTCCCAAAACCTCGGACATCGACACGAAGTCGTTTGCCTCGTCCAATTCGGCCTGAATTTTAAAACGACGGTACTGGCTCTTGTCGGCGCGTCCGTTGGTAAACACCACCATCGAGGCGACGGTAAAGGTTCCGTGCAGCGTCGAGATATCGAAGCACTCGATACGCATCGGCGGCGCCGGCAGCGCCAGCGCGCTTTCGAGCTCCAGGAGCGCTTGATTGGTGCGGTCGTCAGCGTACCCCGTTCGCATCATGTAGCGCATGAGGGCATGGCGCGCATTTTTGGATGCCATATCGAGCAAACGGTGCTTTTCGCCACGCTGCGGCCTATGGAGATGGCAGGAACGCTCGCGCTTGCCTGCAAGCCACTCCCCCAGCGCCTCTGCATCCTCAAGCTCGACAGAGAGGTTTATCTCAGCTGGAATATCAGCCGTCTCGTCGTAATAGCGCTTAAGAAAGCCCGACTGGAGCTCTTCCTCGTCAACATCAAGACCCTTGTCGAGAATGAACTCGCAGGTGCGAACTGTTCGGCCCTCGCGAACGACGAAGACGCAAGCGGCAGAGATGGTCTCCTCGCGATAGAAACCGATGACATCGATATCGACACTGGAGGGAAAAACGACTTGCTGACGGTCGTCCAGACCCCTGATGACCTCCAAACGACGTTTGACGCGTGCCGCGCGCTCAAAGTCGAGCGCCTCGGCGGCATCCGTCATCTCGGAGGTCAGCTCATCGACGACATCCTTGCGATGGCCCGACAAAAAGCGCTCGACGCGCTTGACGTTCTTGGCATAGTCTGCCGGAGAAATCGCGCCGACACACGCACCCGGGCCGCGCCCGACATGGTAGTCAAAGCAGGGGCGCCCGTTTTGCGCGCAAATCATATTGACGATGTCTTCCTCGCCCTTGTGGGACTCGACGATACGACGACAACGACGCCACTCCGCACAGGATGCGGAGCAGATGGGGATAACCTTGCGCAGCGTATCTATCGTCTCACGTGCCGCACGGCTATCGGTATAGGGACCAAAATAACGCGTTCCCGGCTTATGACGCTCGCGCGTATATTTGATAGCGGGATACAGGTCGCCCTTTGTAATGGCGATAAAGGGGTAGCTCTTGTCATCCTTGAGGTCAACGTTAAAGTACGGATGGTACTGACCAATCAAATTGCGCTCGAGCACCAACGCCTCGTGCTCGGTCTCCACCACGATATAGTCAAAGCTCGCCACCAGCTGCATCATCAGCGGGATCTTTTGACGCTCATCCTGCAGTGTCACGTACTGGCGCATACGGGAACGCAGGTTTTTTGCCTTGCCAACGTAGATGACATCGCCCTTGGCATCTTTCCAAAGGTAACATCCGGGCTGCGTGGGAACGCGCGAAACCTGCTCGGCGAGTGTTGGAATGTTGTCGTGACCGGCCACACGCACCTACTTGCGACGAAGCAGCGCCGAGACCTCGGGCATCTTAAGGACGACGGCAAGGCCAAAGGTAACAGCAAGCGAGACGACACCTGCAACGCAAACGTAGCCAAGAGTAATCAGAATCGAGCCGCCAAGTGCCCCGACAAAGTGCTCAAGCGCCCACATGACGCCGGCGCCTGCGGCAGCACCCAGGCCACCGAGCAAAAGGCCAAAGAAACCGCCATGCAGGATAGATTTGACCTGAAGACCACGCAGACGACGACGCAGCCACCACAGCGAACAACCGACCAAGATCACGTAGTCGACGACATACGAAAGCGCGATTGCCGGCATACCGAAGCCCAGCACAACGCCAAACAGCAGAACCGAGCCGGCCTGGCCGATGGCGGAATACAGGCAATAGCGGCTATAGGGCTTCATGTCGAGCAAGGCAGAGAAGCTCTTCTGCATCAACACGACCACGCCGTAGAGCGGCAGCGAGAACGCCAGGTAGACAAGGAACTCGGACACCAGCGCCACGCCGGACTTATCAAACTTGCCAGCACAGTAAATCATGTTGAGCGGACGCGCGAAGACAATCAGGTACAGCGCGAACGGAATCAGGAAGAACAGCATTTGGGCGACGCCACGCGAAATGCCCGTGCGAACGCTGTCGTAATCCTTCTCCTGTGCGTCGTGAGAGAGCTCGGTATAGAGCGCCGTCGAAAGCGAGGCGGCAATCAGCGCATAGGGCAGCGTGTACCACAGGCGCGCATAGGCGATGACGGAAGGACCAGTCTCGGGCTGGACCACCAGCGCGGCAGCGTTGGTGATAGAAGTCGAGACAAACATGCACACCGTGGCGAGCAGCGTCGGGATACCGAGCGCAATCGTCTGGCGCAGTGCGGGGTCCTTAAAGTCGATATGGATATGGGGATGCACGCCGTGCTTGCCAAGCGCGGGGATCTGACATGCCATCTGAATAAAGACACCGAGGGTCGTACCGGCCGCAATCAAGATGATGCCGGCACGTTCGCCAAACTGTGCGGACACGGGCGCAAAACCCATAAAGCTCGCAATGACGATCACATTGTTGAGGACCGGGGCAAACGTCGACCAGAAGTAGTCGCGGTGTGCGTTGAGAACGCCCGAGAACACCGAGCCCAAACCATAAAACAGAATCTGGATAGCAAAGAAACGGAACATGAACGCAGCGGTATCCATGCTGCCGCCGTCACCCGAAAGGAACGATTGAGTCCAGATAAAGCCCGGGGCGAACACGGTCCCCAGCAACGAAATGCCACCCAGCACCAAAAGCAGAATGCCGAGCAGGTTGCCCACGTACTCGTTCGAGGCCTCGCGACCCTGCTCACGCCTCACGCCCATGTACACGGGCAAAAACGCCGTCACGAGCATGCCGCCCATCACGAGTTCGTAGAGCATATTGGGCAGGTTGTTGGCGACCTGATAGGAGGACGAGAGTAGCGACATGCCGATAGCGGCCGCCATTGCCCACGTTCGGATAAAACCGGTAACGCGAGACACGATGGTCAGTATGGTCATAAGCCCGGCGGAACGACCAACCGTGGAGTAGTCCGACGAGCCCATGTCGTCAGTGTCATCTCGCGACGAAGAAGCTTCGGATGAGGGTGTCTGAGGCGCAGATTCTCTTGCAAAATGAGCTCCGCGCTTCAATTCTTCCTGCGGCATCGCTCAGTCCTCTCTCGTAATCGCGGCAACCGTCGCCCCGCAAAATGCAATTAAATCATCGGGTGCAAGCTCGAGCTGATAACCACGCTTGCCTCCCGAAATAAAAATGGTATCCCAAAGGACACATGTCTCATCAATGAGCGTCCGGTAGCGTTTTTTCATACCGACCGGGCTGCAGCCGCCACGAACGTAGCCAGTCGCCGCAAGCAAATCCTTCACATGCATCATGGCCAAGGACTTCTCCCCCGCGGCACGCGCGGCGGACTTTAGATCGAGCTCGTCGGCAACAGGGATGCAGCACACGACATAGTCGTTGGACGGTGTCACGCAGACCAAAGTCTTAAATCCTTGACCGGGCTCCTCGCCAAGCTGCTCCGAAATCGCGACCCCCAGGCCCACCGACTCATCACCATCGTCTTCGTACGTATGTAGAACATAGGAAATGCCGGCACTTTCCAGCTCGCGCATCGCATTGGTTTTTGGCGTCTTTACAGCCTTTGCCATGACATATCCTTTCCCTCGCATTCGGACGCAAGGATTAAGTATATGTCCAATTCGACTGCATACGTCACATCGGCACAGTAAGCGCCATCGAATCACAAGGAGTCGATGGCGCCCATAAACTGAATCGCCTATTTATTAAGCATCAAGTTGAGCCTGACGCTCCCGGTCACGCCTGAGCAACGGCGCCAAAAACTTGCCCGTATAACTCTGCGGACAGTCCGCAACCTGCTCCGGTGTGCCCGAAACCACGACGGTTCCGCCGCCGTTACCGCCTTCGGGACCCATATCGATCAGGCGGTCGGCAACCTTGATGACATCAAGGTTGTGCTCAATCACCAGCACCGTGTTGCCCGCATCGACCAAGCGCTGCAGCACATCGAGCAGCTGGCGGACGTCCTCAAAATGAAGGCCGGTCGTCGGCTCGTCCAAAATATAGAACGTCTTGCCCGTCTGGCGTCGATGAAGCTCCTTGGCGAGCTTCACACGCTGCGCCTCGCCGCCCGAGAGCGTCGTGGCGGGCTGGCCCAGGCTCACGTAGCCTAAGCCTACATCGTACAGCGTCTGGAGCTTGCGCTTAATCTGCGGGATATTCCCAAAGAAGGCCAGCGCCTCGGTGACGCTCATGTCGAGCACGTCCGAGATGGTCTTGCCACGGTAGGTGACCTCGAGTGTCTCGCGGTTGTAGCGTTTACCGCCGCAAACTTCGCAGGGAACGTAGATATCGGGAAGGAAGTGCATCTCGATCTTGATCTGCCCGTCGCCCTTGCACGCCTCACAGCGCCCGCCACTCACATTAAAGGAGAAACGACCCGGCGAGTAGCCGCGCGCCTTCGACTCCGGCGTACTCGCAAACAGCGCGCGAAGATCATCCCACAGGCCGATATAGGTAGCAGGGTTGGAACGCGGCGTGCGGCCAATCGGCGACTGGTCGATATCGATAACCTTATCGATACACTCGATGCCCTCGATTTTTTTATACGGACCCACGGGGCGCGTCGAGCGGTGAATGGCATTCGTAAGGGCAGGCGCAATGGTGTCGGTAACCAGGGAGCTCTTGCCCGATCCCGACACGCCGGTAACAACCGTAAGCGTACCAAACTCGATCTTGGCAGTAACGTTTTTGAGGTTGTTGGCTCGAGCGCCCGTAATTTTAAGGCAGCCGCGACCGGGCTTACGCCGTTCATCAGGCACCCGGATCATTCGTTTGCCGGTCAGATAAGCGCCCGTCATCGACTCAGGACACGCCATGATATCGGCAGGCGTTCCCGCCGCGACTACGTGCCCGCCGTTGACGCCGGCGCCGGGCCCCATGTCGATCACGTAGTCGGCGGCACGGATTGTATCCTCGTCGTGTTCGACGACGATAACGGTATTGCCGATATCGCGCAGGCGCTCGAGCGTCTTGATCAGGCGCTCGTTATCACGCTGATGAAGACCGATCGAGGGCTCGTCCAGAATATAGAGCACGCCCATGAGACCCGCGCCGATCTGCGTTGCCAGTCGAATACGCTGTGCCTCGCCACCGGAAAGCGTCGCCGAGGCACGGTCGAGGGTCAGATAGTCAAGTCCGACATCGACCAGAAAGCGCAGGCGCTCCAGGATTTCCTTAACGATGCGCCCGCCGATAAACTGTTGGCGCTCGGTGAGTTCCAAGCCCTCAAAAAACTCGAGCGATTCACGGCACGACAGGCAACAAACCTCGTAAATGGACTTACCGCCCACGGTGACGGCGAGCATCTCGGAGCGCAAACGAGCGCCGTGGCAGGTCGAGCACGGCTCCTCGCGAATGTACTTCTCCAGGCGCGCCTTGGTGTTCTCGTTCGTCGTCTCGGTATAGCGTTCGTACAGGATGTTGCGAACGCCCGAAAACTTGGTATCCCACTGGCTGCGACGTCCGTCGAGCTTTTGGTAGTCGACCGAGATCTTCGTATCGCCCAGGCCATCCAAGAATGCACGACGCACGCGAGGGGGCAAGTCCTCCCACGGCGTATCAGCGCTCACCTTAAAGTGTTTGCAGACCGCAGCAAAAATCTGCGGATAGTAGTTCGAATTGCCAAACAGGCTACCAAAGACTCCGTCGGCAATGGACTTCGAGGGGTCCTCGATCAGCGCCTCGGCATCAACGGTTTTCTTAAAGCCCAGGCCGTCGCACTCAGGACATGCGCCATAGGGAGCGTTAAACGAAAAATCACGCGGCTGAAGATCGTCAATGGAGTGTCCATGCTCCGGGCACGCCAAGGCCAACGAATACTCCAGCAGCTCGCCCTCGGTCCCCTCGGGAGCATCACGATCGGGCAGCATGTACACGTTTACATTGCCGTGAGCCAGCGCGGTCGCCTGCTCAACAGACTCGGCGATACGGCCCAGAGAATTCTCACGGATCACGATGCGATCGACCACGACCTCGATATCGTGCTTGAATTTCTTATCCAGATCGATCGGATCGTCGAGCGAGCGCACTTCACCGTCGACACGCACGCGGCTAAAGCCCTCGGCGCGAAGGTCCTCAAACAGTTTGGTGTACTCGCCTTTTCGCCCGCGCACCACCGGTGCCAGCACAAACGCGCGGCGGCCCTCCCCCGCCGCCAAGACCTTGTCGGCAACCTGGTCGGTCGTCTGGCGCTCAATGACGCGGCCGCATTCGGGACAGTGCGGGGTGCCCACACGGGCGAACAGCAGGCGCAGATAGTCATAAATCTCGGTTACGGTGCCAACCGTCGAGCGAGGGTTTTTAGACGTCGTCTTTTGGTCGATCGACACCGCCGGCGAAAGGCCGTCGATTGAATCCAAGTCGGGTTTGTCCATCTGGCCCAAGAACTGGCGCGCATAGCTCGAAAGACTCTCGACGTATCGACGTTGGCCCTCGGCATAGATAGTGTCAAATGCCAGCGAACTCTTGCCCGAGCCAGAAAGACCGGTAATGACCACGAGTTGGTCACGCGGAATGGAAACATCGATATCACGGAGGTTGTGCTCACGAGCGCCGCGAATAACGATAGAAGAATCAGACATGGAAGCTCCTTGCCTCCTATTGCATCGAATCATACTGTCAATGAGTTTAGCGCACTCGACGCGCACAGATGTTCGTAATACAAGATTCGCAGACCTTTAGCTTTGCGTATCGGGCGCTTTGTTTCTCGAAATGCCGTGGAAAGGTTACAGTAATCTAATACTGAACTTAATTTGCCGTAACAGAGGAACGTCCATGACCGAAGATATCCCCCTTGAAATCACTTCGAGCGACATGGCCAATCTGCCCATATTCATCGCCGTCCTTATCGTGGCCATCGTCGTGGTGCACGTATATTTTTCAATCAAACACAATGAAAAGCCGCCCATTGCCCGCGCCTTTTGGTGCGCGACGCTCCTCATCCCGCTCGGCATGGTAGCTGCATGGATTACGAATCAATTGCTCGTAAATGAGGACAGTTCCCTATGGGTCCTTTCTTATTCGGCGCTCGGTGCTGCCGCCGTCATACTTCTTGTCGAACCCTTGGTTTCGGGACTTATCGACCAAACCGATCTTGCGACGGGAACGGTTGCCTGCATTTGCCGTGACATCCTTGTCATCGCCGCTGTTTCAGCGCTCTCGTTCGTTTCACTCGAAATTGCCTGTAACGAAACGTTCTATCGCATTCCCGCCAACTCATTCGGGTTTTCCGTCGGGCTGCTCGCGACGGTTCTGCTCTCCCTTTATTTGCTGGGACAGCGTCATGGAGGCTTCATGGCCCTCGTGCCCGTCGCCTGTTGCATCCTTGGCATTGCCGAGCACTTCGTCATAACGTTTAAAGGCGAGGCCATCCTGCCAAGCGATATCTTGGCCCTTGGCACCGCAATGGAAGTGAGCGAGGGATACGAGTTTACCTTTACCGCCGGAATCGTAACCTCTCTAGCCCTGCTGGAGATTTCCCTGGGGCTTCTTTCGCTTATCCGACCGAGAAAGCTCCGTACGCCCACCCATGTCTTCCCCGCAATCGCCGCTAACCTCTGCGCTTTTCTGCTAGTGACCGTTGTGGGGCTCTCGGGCTTTTCCAGCATCGACTTGGAGCAGGCGCTGAATTTTGGATTTGACCGTTGGCAGCCCATCACCACGTATGCGTCTCAGGGTTTTATCACTTCGTTCACCGAAATGGTCAACGAGTTGCCCATTGAGAAGCCCGAAGACTATACGCCCGATGAGGCGCAGAGCATCGAGCAGGAGCTCTCCGCCACCTACGACAGCACGTATGGCTCGAGCGAGCAGCGCGCGGCGGCCGTTGCCCAGTTCAATGAAATCAAGCCGACGATTGTTGCCGTCATGAACGAGAGTTTTAGCGACCTTTCGTGCTTTGAGCAGCTCCAGACGGCCGGGTACACCGGCCCCGCATTCTACAACTCGCTTCCCGACACACTTGTTCGCGGCACCATGCTCGCTTCGGTCGCCGGTGGCGGAACGGCGAACTCCGAATTCGAATTTTTGACCGGAGCGACAACGGCCTTTGTCGGATTAGGCAAAATCCCCTATCAGCTATATCAGATGAATGGTGTCAACAGTCTGGCAAAGGACCTTAAGGAGCTTGGGTATACCGCTACCGCTATGCACCCGCAAAACCCCGTCAACTACCATCGAGATAAAATCTATCAGCAGCTGGGCTTTGGAGACTTTCTTTCGATCGGCGATTTCGAAGGTGCGCCCTGTTACCATGCCGGCGTATGCGACTACGCCACCTATGACAAGATACTCGACCTGCTGAGGACCGACGACGCTCCGCAGTTCATCTTCGATGTCACGATGCAAAACCATGGCGGATACGATGTCGGCACCGTTCCCGCCGAAGAGCTGACAAACTATTGGGTCGAGGGAGCCAGCGAGGGCGCCAATAGCGCGCTCAACACCTATCTCACCTGCATCAACGCATCCGACCGGGACCTCGAGTACTTTATCAACGAACTCCGCAATATCGGCAGACCGGTTGTCCTTGTCTTTTTTGGCGACCATCAGCCGAGCGCCGCAACGACTCTCAACGACGAGCTGTACCCTCAGGAAGATACGGCAAGCCACGCTTTCCGTATCTATCAGTCGACATATTTCGTCTGGGCTAACTATGAAATCGCCGGCAATACCGAGCTCAACGTCTACGACACCGTCGGGGCAAACGAGATTGCAGCCATTACCCTTAATAAGATCGGCGCCCCGCTCACCGACTATCAAAAGGCTCTGCTTGCAACAAGGTCAGATGTGCCCACCATCAATGTCGCCGGCTACCTTGGTGCCGACGGGCTGCGCTACGACTTGGAATCTGAAGACAGCCCATACGCCTCGACGATCGACAAGCTGCAGCGCATGCAATACCTCGAGTTCGCCAGCAAAGTTCAGTAAGCCCGCCCATTCGCTTGGACCCATCGTATTGCAAGCACGCTCGGCCCAAATGCATCGTAAATGACTCCCGCTCGCAAACGAGGGTACAATGACGCTCGTGTCACATCACGGGGCCCCGGCCCCAACATATACAAAGGAGTCATACATGGGTTGCGAGCACGCACAGGCCGCCGGCGGACAAACGTCGCCGTCGCAATTTGAGGAGAATACGCTGTCCGAGGTCAAACGCGTCATCGCCGTGCTTTCCGGCAAGGGCGGTGTCGGCAAGTCGTTTGTCACCGGTGCCATCGCCACCGAGCTTGCCCGTCACGGCCACAAGGTCGGCGTCCTCGATGCCGACATCACCGGTCCCTCTATCCCCAAGATGTTCGGTATGAGCGGACGCCACGTCCATGCCCTTGGCAACCTCATGCTGCCTGAAATCTCCGAGCACGGCGTCAAGGTCATGAGCTCCAACCTTCTGCTCCAAAACGAGACCGACCCCGTCCTTTGGCGCGGTCCGGTCATCGCAGGCGCCATCAGGCAGTTCTGGAGCGAGACCTCGTGGGGCCCCATCGACTACCTGCTGGTCGACATGCCTCCGGGAACAGGCGACGTCGCACTCACCGTCTTCCAGTCACTGCCCGTCGACGGCATCGTCATCGTCACGAGCCCGCAGGATCTGGTCTCGATGATCGTCGCCAAGGCGGTCAACATGGCCGAGAAGATGAACGTCCCCATTCTGGGCATCGTCGAGAACATGAGCTATATTGAGTGCCCCGACTGCGGCAAGAAGATCGAGGTCTTTGGCAAGAGCAAGCTCCCCGAGGTCGCAGAGCGCTATAACCTCGACATCTTGGGCACGCTTCCCATTAATCCGGCACTCGCCGAGGCCTGCGATAAGGGCGAGGTCGAGACCGCGCTGCCCGATGGCATGTTGCCCAAGGCAGTCTCTGCCGTCGAGGCTATTACCCCGCACGAGACCGACGAGGCCTAAGTGAACACGAGCGCCTTCTATGACGTCCTGGTAATCGGCGGCGGGGCTTCAAGCCTCGCCGCCGCCATTACGGCCGCACGTGCTGGCAAAAGCGTCTGCATCGTTGAGCGCGATGTCGCCTGCGGCCTTAAGCTCCTTGCGACCGGTAACGGCCGCTGCAACCTCTCCAACGAATCGATTGATCCTCAGCGGTATAACCACCCCGCATTCGTCGAATCTGTCATGGGCCCCCAACCCGAACAAGAGCTTATGGGTTTCTTCTCCTCGCTGGGCATCATGACAACCTCCGAGGAAGGCCGGCTGTACCCGCGCTCCCTTCGTGCCGAATCGGTGCGCGACGCACTTCTCAATGTTTGCGACCGCCTGGGTATCACCTTAATCTGCGGAGCCAACGTTGCCTCGGCACACAAAGCTTCCGAAGGCTGGGCACTCCAAATAGACCGTCCAGCGCGGGCGCTCAAGGCAAAAAAGCACGACGACCGAAAATCGGAGCTCCGCTCGCTTCGGAAAGCGCTCGCCGATGTCCCTCGCAAGAACGAGGCCCTGGAGGCACATGCCGTAATTATCGCCACGGGTGGCAACCCCACCGGTATCGCCGATACGTTTCGCCTCCCCCTCACTTCGCTGCGCCCCATCCTCTGCCCCGTATCGGCAACGGTCGTCGGCGATCGGGCGGCACTCAAGACGTTGGATGGCCTGCGCGTCCGCGCCCGCTTGACGCTCGCCCGCAATCATAATGAGCTCTGGCACGAAGACGGTGAAGTCCTGTTTCGAACCTTCGGTATCTCGGGCGTCGCTGTCTTCAACCTCTCCCGTCGTATCCAGCGCGGCGATACGATCCTGCTCGACGTTTTCCCCGACCTCTCTAAAGACGAGTTGCTCGATATGCTTAACCGGCGCGTTGAGCTGCTCGGCGGCTTTTCGCCCCGCGATCCCCGTTGGCTCGACGG
Organism: uncultured Collinsella sp.; assembly: GCA_902475785.1. Classification (GTDB taxonomy): domain Bacteria; phylum Actinomycetota; class Coriobacteriia; order Coriobacteriales; family Coriobacteriaceae; genus Collinsella. The sequence goes on along the minus strand of CABSAN010000005.1, from coordinate 5,839 downwards.
TATGCTTGCCCCGCAACTCTCCCGCGTCGTCTGCACAGCGTTCGAGCAGTGCCATCCAGGCTCCAACGATGTCATCCACCTGGTCTCGATCCTCAAGCACTTTAAGTTGCTCGTCGAAGGAACCGCCGAGGAGCGCTCGGCGCAGGTCACGCGTGGTGGCATATCTGTCGAGAGCATCTCAACACCCAGTCTACGCGCGCGCAGCGTTGTCGACGCCCCGCTTTACGTCTGTGGCGAAGCGCTCGACATCGACGCCGATTGCGGAGGCTTTAACCTTGCGTGGGCATGGCTCTCGGGCATTCGCGCTGCAAGCAGCCTGTAGCCGCGCAGTCTATAATCAAAAACGCATTCGGGCCGTCTGGGATACCGGACGGCCTCTTTCTTGCCTCTAAGGAGACCTCGATGATCGAAATCACCCAAGTCAACGCTTCGCTCGATGAAGCCGGCGATGAAAATGCCTGCCTCATTGTTGGCAAGCGAGTCGCCAAGCGCGTCCTACGTTGCAAGGACTCCGAGATCAAGTCCATCGAGCTCCACCGCAAGTCAATCGACGCTCGCAAAAAACGAGACGTCCATTTTATCCTGAGCTTTCGTGTTGAGCTGACCAGTCCCCACCTCGAGCGAGAAGTGGTCGACAGCGTTTCCGAACGTGACCGCTCGCGCGTACGCGCGATAGAAGACGATGAGCCTTCATTCCCCTCCCCCATTTCCGACGCATCCAAAGAGCGCCCCGTCGTTGTCGGCGCCGGATGCGCCGGCCTTTTCGCTGCGCTCACGCTCGCCGAAGCAGGTCTTAAGCCCTTGCTTATCGAGCGCGGCGACCCGGCATTTCGCCGCTCGCAGGCGATCGACCTCTTTCTAAAGGAGCGCATCCTCGACCCCGAGAGCAATATTCAGTTTGGTCTGGGCGGCGCGGGGACCTTCTCGGACGGCAAGCTCAATACGGGAACAAAAAATCCCGCCCATCGCCTTATCCTCGAAACCTTCGTCGAGGCAGGTGCGCCCCGCGATATTCTGTGGGATGCCAAGCCGCACATTGGCTCCGACATCCTTCCCACGGTTGTCACCGCTATATCCCAGCGCATCGAGCAGCTCGGAGGTGTCGTCCGTTATCGAACGAAGCTCGTCGACATTCGCACCGACGCGTCTGGCGCCATCACCGGTATTGATGTCCAATCGTCCCAAGACGCCGCTTACGAGCCAATCGAAACAAAGCACCTCATCCTCGCCTGCGGGCATTCTGCTCGCGATATTTTTGAGCTCCTTAAGGACCACAACGTGGCCCTCGCACAAAAGACCTTTGCCATGGGCGTTCGCATCGAGCATCCGCAGCGCGACATCGACCGAGCCCAATATGGAGCCTCGGCGGGACATCCAGCGCTTGGGGCGGCCCCCTACAAACTTGTTGCCCATCTTCCCAACGGCCGCAGCGTGTTCTCGTTTTGCATGTGCCCCGGCGGACAGGTTGTCGCGGCTTCTTCCGAGCAGGGTCATCTGTGCGTCAACGGTGCCAGCCTCAATGCCCGCGACGGGCGCAACGCGAATGCCGCCTTGCTCGTTAACGTCACGCCTGAGGACCTTCCCAACGATGATCCGCTCGCAGGCATTGAGCTCCAGCGTGCCTGCGAGGCGGCTGCCTATCGCCTGGGCGGTTCCAACTGGAACGCACCGGCACAGCTCGTCGGAGATTTCCTTGCGGGACGCGCCAGCAAGACACCCGGAAAGGTAAAGCCCACCTATCCGCTCGGTGTGACCTGGACGGCAATTGACGAAGCCCTGCCGCAGCATATCGTCGAGTCGCTCCGCCTGGGACTTCCCCTACTCGGGAAAAAACTTCGAGGATACGACCGCCCCGATGCCGTTCTTACCGGCGTGGAGACTCGTTCGAGCTCACCGGTCACCATCACCCGAGACCGAACGTGCCATGCCGTGTCGACCCCGGGCCTCTACCCTTGCGGTGAGGGAGCTGGATATGCCGGCGGCATCATGAGCGCGGCCACCGACGGCATTCGCTGTGCCAAAGCCCTGATCGCAGACCTCTAACGCACGAATTCCAGCGCACAAAAGACACAGGCCCCGAGCTCCACAGGGAGCTCGGGGCCTGTTTGCTATTTCTTAAACCGTGCACCCTGGCGTTTTCTGCCCGATGCGAACGTGGAACCCTTGCGGGCCTGCGAACGCAAGCGCTCGATCGTCTCGTCCTCAGACGCACCCTCGAGCATCGCCCGAATCTGAACGACGGCATCGCGCAGGCGCGCTGCCTCCTCAAAGTCCATGGCGGCAGAAGCGTTACGCATATCCTCTTCCATGGTTTCGACGATCCGCACAAGCTCGTCATGCGGCAGTTCTTCCAACTGCTCCGCAAGTGTCTGCTCGGGCGCCACCGTTTCCGGCACGCCGCCCTCGCCCGACTCATCGGGCGTATAGAATGCGCCATGACCAAGAGAGTCGCCCTTCGAGCGCCCCTTGGAACCCACGGTTTTTTCGGCTTCGGCAATAAAACTTGAGATGTCGTTAATGGCCTTGCGGACCGTCTTGGGCACAATGCCATGCTCTTCGTTATATGCCATCTGAATCTCGCGACGGCGCTGCGTCTCCTCGATGGCCTCTTTCATCGAATCGGTCACAACGTCTGCATACATGATGACCTCGCCGTCGGCATTACGGGCCGCACGGCCAATCGTCTGAATCAACGAGCGGCGGTTACGCAAGAAGCCTTCCTTATCGGCGTCGAGAATTGCCACCAGCGAGACCTCGGGAAGGTCTAGACCCTCGCGGAGCAGGTTGATGCCAACGAGAACATCGATCTTGCCCTCGCGCAGCGTTCGCAGGATTTCGACACGGTCCATTGTCGCCGTATCGGAGTGCATGTAATTGACCTTAATGCCCGCATCAAGCAGGTGGTCGGTCAGGTCCTCGGCCATGCGCTTGGTCAACGTGGTCACCAGCACGCGCTCCTTGCGGGCAACGCGCTCGCGAATCTCGTCCTCAAGATCGTCAATCTGGCCTCGGACCGGACGAACGTCGATCTTGGGATCGAGCAGGCCGGTCGGACGAATGATCTGCTCAACGTCATTTTGGCTCACTCGCAGCTCATAGTCACCCGGCGTGGCCGAAACGTAGATGAACTGGGGTATCCTTGCCTCAAACTCATCGAAACGAAGCGGGCGGTTATCAAGCGCCGAGGGCAGGCGAAAACCGTGTTCCACCAGCGTCACCTTACGCGAGCGGTCACCTTCGTGCATGCCGCGAATCTGCGGCACCGTCACATGGCTCTCATCGATGATGCAGAGCATATCCTTGGGAAAGTAATCGATTAGGGTAAACGGCGGCTCGCCCGGTTTTCGACCGTCCAGATGACGCGAGTAGTTCTCGATACCGTTACAAAAACCCATGGTCTCGAGCATCTCAAGATCATAATCGGTGCGCTGCTGCAGACGCTGTGCCTCGAGCAGCTTATCAGTCGCCTTGAGCTCGGCCACACGCTTCTCGCACTCTTCACTGATTGATTTCAGAGCCGCCTTGACCTTCGGCTTCTCGGTCACGTAGTGCGATGCCGGCCATACGGGGATGGCCTCGTACTCACGCAGCATTTCACCGGTGACCTCATCGATCTCGGCAATCAGCTCGACCTCGTCGCCAAAGAACTCAAACCGCAACGGATGCTCGGCATAAGGCGGATACACGTCGACAACATCGCCGCGCACGCGGAACGTGCCGCGTGCCAGGTCATAGTCATTGCGATCATATTGAATGTCGATAAGCGCATGGATAAAGTCATCGCGCTCGAGCGGCACCTTCTTGTCGACGTTCGGAGCCAGGCCCGCATAGTCCTCAGGAGAGCCAATGCCATAGATACACGAGACCGATGCGACGACGATCACATCGCGTCGAGAGAGCAGTGATGCGGTCGCCTGATGTCGCAGCATCTCGACCTCTTCGTTAATCGATGAGTCTTTCTCGATATATGTATCGCTTTGCGGCACATACGCCTCGGGCTGATAGTAGTCGTAGTACGAGACGAAGTAGACCACGGCGTTGTTGGGAAAGAATTCCTTGAGCTCGCTCGCAAGCTGAGCGGCAAGCGTTTTATTGGGAGCCATGACCAGCGTCGGCTTCCCTAGGGCCTCAATAGTCTTTGCCATCGTGAAGGTCTTGCCCGAACCAGTCACGCCCAGCAAAACCTGATAGCGGTCTCCGTCCCTCACACCCTGCACAAGCGACTCAATGGCTTTAGGCTGAGAGCCTGCAGGGTTATAGGGAGACACGACCTTAAACGGCACGTCAGAGCCTTCAACGCCAAAGCGCTTAAGCTCACCACCAACACGCTCGACTTCAAATTCCGCCATGGATACTCCTAACTCATATATCTGCAGTATACGCAGGCGGCAGGCATAGTCCTATACGAACCGATCGGGATAGAGGGTCTTGTAGCGAACCCAGGCATTATTGACACGAATCAGATACGCCTGCGTCTCGGGAAAGGTGATTGCATTATGAAGCGACGTGCTCTGCTGCGCCCATCCGTCGACATTACCCATGCCGGCGTTATAGGCGGCAATGGCACTGTCAGTCGACCCGTTAAAATACGCTAGAAGATACGAAAGATACGCACACCCAAACTCGATATTCGTAGCCGGATCGTTAAGGTTGTCGGCCGAATACTCGCCACCGTCGACAAGGCCCTTGGCGATCATATCCTGGGCAGTCTCGGGCATCAGCTGCATCAATCCCTGAGCACCTTGATTCGACTCGGCCTCGGGATCCCAATTCGATTCAGACTTAATGACAGCGCACACCAAATACGGGTCCAGATTATGCGAAATACTGGATTGCTTTACATACGCCTCGTAATCAATCGGATACAGCGGCTTAAAGAAAGCGGCAGGGGCATACGAGTAAACGAATGAGATAAGGCCGAAGGCAAAAACGGCAGCCAGCGGCATAAGGCGATACCACGTAAGGAAACGTGTCTTAGGCATCGGCCTCCTCCTTATCCACAACATCCCCGAACCCATGGCGCGCAAGCCATGCATCCAATTGTTCAAAGAGCGAGTTATCGCCTGCCGTATTATCAATAACCGTTGTAGCGAGATTGCACAGCGCAGACTCATCGGGCTGGCAAGCAGAACGGGCATCGAAATCAGATGGCTCCATGCCACGTTGAATAGCGCGCTCGCGACGAACTGACAAAGGGGCGCTGATGACCAAAATTTCATCAGCCAAGCCAAATGCATCCTCAAAACCAGTCGGAGCAGAAACCTCGACCACCGCAAAAGGATAACGGGGAGATGAAACAGTACAACAAACCGGATCGAGAATCCTAAGCGAAAGCTGTTCAATGAGAACAGGATGCACAATGCCATTGAGCCGTGCGACCGAATCAGGAGAAGCAAAAGCTCGAGAAGCGAGGATGCCACGGCGAATGCCGCCTTCCTCATCCAAAATGTCCCAACCGAATTCATCCGCGAGTGCATTGACGATATCAGAGCCCGGCACATACAGCGATTTTGCAAGCTCATCCAGATCGATTAGCATAGCGCCACGAGATTTGAAATAGCGGCAGGCAGTCGACTTACCCGAAGCAATATTGCCCAAGACAAATACGGTAAACATCAAGCCCTCCCTAACGCCAATGCGAGTAATTATCGCTCAAATACACTAGATGGACTCAAAATACAGCCAAACAGTAAGAGCACATATGGGGGAGCTAGGTCCCAAAGTATAACGTGTATACAACGTAAAAAAGGGGGAGGCCGCGAGGCCTCCCCCTTCTCAGTTCGATGACGGCTCGGTGCCGTCCACCGGTCAGCGGCGCCCTGGCCTCCCACGGGCTGAC
>CABSAN010000004.1 GCA_902475785.1 uncultured Collinsella sp. | reverse complement strand
GCATTTGCTCGTCGACAGACAGCATTGGGTATCCTCCTTTTGCTATAGCACCCTCACCGGATACGGCGGTGCTCGAAGTTCATAAACCCACTAATAATAACCAAAACGGCGCGGCCGAACACCTACGACAGGAAAATCCTCGTCCTGCCGCACGCGTCGACAACGACCGGAAAACGCGTGCCGTCACGTTCGACCAAAAAGCGCGCCTGCTGACGACGCGAGCAGTCACGGCAACGGACCTGCCCCGTCACATCCGTGGCGCAGGCGCCCTCGGCAGTCAGCAAGCAGTGCTCGCACACCATGAGCTCGGGACGGTCGGCGTCGACAGCCCCCAAGACACCGGGGCAAGCGGCAAGCTCGGCAACGCGCTCTGCGTCGTCAGCGACAAACTCGGCAGGCAAATACACACGGCCCGCGCCGAGCCCGCGTAGCCAGGCAAGCGTAACCCGGTTCGCGCAAAACACCGGTGCCGCAACGTCAAACGCCACGCCCAGCTCACGCGCCATCGCCACCTGTCCCAGATTACGGCAGACGACGCGCCCGGCACGCCGCATAAGCGAACGGGTACGCGAGGCATCGGCCGCGCGACAGACCTCGTCGAGCACCACGGTCGCATCGGACAGATCGCGCTCGCCACACGGGTCGGCATCCATCAGCTGCCAGGCAAAGACCATGCGAGCGGAAGCCCCCTTTTCCGTCGGCTCCGCCAACGCCGCCTCGGGCACGTCGTCAACAGTCACGGCGCCCTCAAAGGGCAGTATCTCAACGGCTCGTGCAACGGGTACGACCGCGTCCGTCTCGATCCGCATGTGCTCCAGCGCCGTCGTCGTCTGCTCCAACACGCCGGCGCTGCGAATCAGGTACACCTCGCATCCCGCATCCACCTTGCGCTTGCAGTGCACGACAACGCGCTCCCCCGCCGCCGCATCCACCGGGCAGGGCACCTGGGGCCAGCGCTTGGGCACATCGGGGCGCGCATCGGCACCCGGATAGAACCGAATCTCGAGCGTGTCGCCCGCGGCCACGGCGGCATCGAGCTCGACGGTCACCTCTTCGTGACCCACAGTTACCAAGTGGCCCACGCGCACGCCCTGGTTAATCGCACGCTCAAAGCTCATAAGCTCGGCGCCCGAACGCCCCCGCAGATACGCGTCGGTAAACCCGCGGTTGAACGACCTGCCCAGCTCGCGCTCGAGCACCGACACGGCAGCGACATCCCACGCGCCATCGCGCAGCATATCGAGTGCACGACGCCACACCCGCACCACGTTGAACACGTAGTCGGGGTTTTTCATGCGCCCCTCGATCTTGAGCGACGCCACCCCGGCCCCAACAAGCTCGGGCAGGTGCGCAATGCCCAGATAGTCGCGCGGGCACAGCAGACGATCGCCCTCTACGGAAACGACGCTCTCCCCCGCCTCGTCCACCAGGTCGTACGCCAGGCGGCACGGCTGCGTACAGTCGCCGCGCATCGCCGATCGTCCACGCCGCAGGGCCGAAAACTCGCAGGCGCCCGAATATCCAATGCAAATCGCGCCGTGGCAGAACACCTCGATAGGCACGCCGGTAGCACACAGGGCGGCAATCTCGTCGACCGCCAGCTCGCGGGCGGTCGTCACGCGCTCGACCCCGAGCTCGTCGGCAGCCAGGCGCACGGCACCTTCGCTATGGACGCCCGCCTGCGTGGACAGGTGAATCTCGACCCCGGGAATCGCCGCGCGCAACGCGCAGGCCAGACCGACATCCGCCACGATCAAGGCATCGGCACCCAACTCATGCGCATGCGCCCCCAGCGCCACCGCGTCGGCCAACTCGTCATCGAACACAAACACGTTGAGCGTCACATATACACGCACGCCGTGCGCATGCGCCACGACGCAGCCGCGCAAAAACTCGTCGTCGGTAAAGCCGTGTGCGCTCACGCGGGCGTTAAGCCCGCCCAGGCCCGCATAGATAGCATCGGCGCCCGCTGCAATCGCCGCGAGCATCTGATCGAGTCCCCCGGCAGGCGCCAGCAGTTCGGGCAGCGCCGCCTCGGCAGCCCCCGGCTCTTTATCGCATTGTCCGCTCGGCCCCATCGTCCGAATCGCCATCGGCAAACTCCTTACCAACAAGGTATGCATTCACTCTGAAAAATGCCGTCATCCAGCATACACGAGGCCTCACGCGCCTCGTTTGGTTTATCGTGTAATAACTTATGTCCATCCTGTCCCAGCGGCGTATCCGCCGCGCGGCACGACATACCTGGAGGTCAATATATGGGTCCTCGCCAACGACAGGGACGCAGTCGTTCCAAGACGCATGCCCTGCCCATGATCCTGCTCTCGTTCTTGGGCTTTTTGCTCATCGCGGGCGTAGCGTTTGGCATCGGCATGATCGGCAACGTCAATCGTTGGCTGTCCGATCTGCCCGACTATACCGACGCCAACGCCTATCTGGTGAGTGAACCCACCGAGATCGTCGATTGCAACGGCAACAAGATCGCGAGCTTCTACACGCAAAACCGCAAGTCCGTCACCAAGGACCAGGTCTCTCCGTACGTGCTGCAGGGCACCGTCGACGTCGAGGACGAGCGCTTCTACGAGCACGGCGGTATCGACCTGTGGGGTATCGCGCGTGCCGCCGTGGCAACCGCCTCCGGTGGCCACGAGGGCGCATCGACCATCACCCAGCAGCTGGTACGCAACACCATCCTGCAGGAGGAGCAGTTCGATTCGACCATCGAGCGTAAGGTGCGCGAAGCCTATATCGCCATCAAGATGGAGGAGATGTACTCCAAGGACGAGATCCTTATGATGTACCTCAATACCATCTATTACGGCCACGGTGCCTACGGCATCGAGGCCGCAGCCGAGACCTATCTGTCCAAGAGCGCCGCCGACCTCACCCTGAGCGAGGCCGCGCTGCTCATCGGCCTTCCCAACTCGCCTTCGCAGTACGACCCCACGGTCAATCCCGATCTGGCACTGTCTCGCCGCAACAAGGTTCTCGACAACATGCTGCGCCTGGGCCACATCACCCAGGAGGAGCACGACGCCGCGCAGGCAGAGCCCATCACCCTCAACGTAACCGAGATTTCGGGCAGCGGCGTCGACGTGTATTCGCAGCCCTACTTTGTCGCCTATGTTAAGCAGCTGCTGGAGCAGGAGTTCTCCACCGACGTGCTGTTTAAGGGCGGCCTAACCGTCAAGACCACCATCGACCCCACGATGCAGCAGACTGCCGAGGAGGCCGTGCGCGCCCAGCTCGACACGCTTTCGCTCGACGGCCTGGACATGGGCATGGTCGTCGTCGACCCCAAGACCGGCTACATCAAGTGTATGGTGGGCGGCTACGACTATAACGCCGACGAGAACCACGTGAACCACGCCACGGCCAAGCGTCCCGTGGGCTCCACGTTTAAGGCCTTTACGCTGGCCACTGCCATCCAAAACGGCATGAACCCCAACGTCACCCTCAACTGCAACTCGCCGCTCAAAGCCAAGGGCACCACGACCGAGGTGCAAAACTACGCCAACCAAAGCTACGGCACCATTACGCTCAAGCAGGCTACGGCATACTCCTCCAACACCGGCTATATCCAGGTTGCAGAGGCCATCGGCAATAACAAGATCATGTCGCTCGTCAAAAAGCTCGGCATCGATCCTTCTAAGGACAATATCGAGGACGTTCCCGTCATGACGCTCGGCACCGGCTCCATCTCGCCGCTCGAGATGGCCGCGGCCTATGCCACGTTTGCCAACGGCGGTTACTATCGCCAGCCGATCGCCATCACCGAGATTGATTCGCGCACTGGCTCGGTACTGTACCAGCACACCGATAACCCCTCGCAGGTGCTCTCCGCCGGCGAGGCCGCGGCAGTGACCGACGTCCTGACCGGAGTCATGCAGGGCAGCGGCACGGGTGCCGCCGGCGCTCTGAGCGTGAACCAGCCCTATGCCGGCAAGACGGGTACCACCGACAACACCACCAACCTGTGGTTCTGCGGCTATACCCCGCAACTGGCATGCGCCCTGTGGACCGGCTACTCCGCAGGTGAGATTCCCATCCAAAAGTACGGCACGGACCTGCTGGGCGACAGCACCAACCTGCCCGTCTTTAAGAAGTTCATGAACACCGTCCTTGCCGGCACCGACCGCGAGGAGTTCCCGACGGGCACTGCCCCAACGTATAAGAACAACAACGTCTGGAAGTTCTACGGCACCAACAACGCCAAGAAGGAAGAGTCCAAGGACGAGAACGAAGAGGACGAGAAAGAGACCACCACGACCACGACGACGACCACCACGACCACCGAGACCACGGGCGGCGAAACCACCGGTGGCACCGGCACGACCGGCGGCTCGACGGGCGGCGACGGTAGCGGTGGCGAAGGCGGCGGCGAGGGTGGCTCCCCCACTCCAACGCCTACGCCTACGCCCACGCCCGATCCCTCTACGGGTCAGTAGGCACCCAGCCATAGCCAATCAAAGGCGCCCGAGCAGTTCAAATGCTGCTCGGGCGCCTTTTTGTCACGAGGAACCTCGCATGCGCCCCAACACGATGCGACAATAAAAAAGGGCGCCGACCATCGTCGACGCCCCATAAAAGTCGCTATATGCGCTCGTACGGCGCTATCCTCACGCGCCGCCTTGCCTACTTACGAGAGTTGCTCAGCTTGTTGATGAGGGCCTCCAGGCGCTCGCCGTCCTCGGCGGTCTGGGCGATAACCAAGATGGTGTCGTTACCGGCGAGCGAACCGAGCACGTCGGGCAGCTCGGCGGCATCGACCGCAGCGGCAATGCCCGAAGCGGTACCGGGCTGAGCCTTGATCATAACCAAGTTGTCGGTGCGCAGAACGCCCGTTACCAGTTCGGAAACCATACGCTGCAGATGCAAGTCCTCGGCCAGGACATAGATACCCTCGGGGAGCTTGCGCAGCCCCATATCGGCAATGTCGCGCGAAACGGTCGCCTGCGTGCAATCAAACCCCATGGCACGAAGCTCGTCCACCAGCACGCGCTGTGTGCGAACATCCTTGTTGCGCACGATATCTCTGATGGCATCCTGGCGCCCATTGCGTTTTTTAGCCATACTAAACCTCACTCCATAGATGGCGGAGACAATCAATCAGTAATTGAATAGTTTAGCGCTATTTGAGGGTATTTGTGAATAAGAACGCATTTCGAAACAATTCCATGCAAGATTGTTTCGAAAATAGCCGTCTTAAGCAGTTTTGACGCCCGTCCGGTTAAAAAAAGCGGCCAGATGCGTATACATCACGCAACGCGTAGGTTTGGCACTGGCAATCGGTCCAAACAACAAGCCGAGTCCACGATGGTTATCCTTGAGTGCCGCAGCCATCTGACGAGTTCGAGATGCCTCGAGCATATCACGCATACGAGCGGAACGCTCAATTGAAGAAACCCCATGCGGGCTCAAGCACAAATTTTCGATGCAGGCGACCAGCCCGGCGAAGTAAAACATATGGCTCGCCACCTTTAGCTGCGCGTCACCGTTCGCCTCTGCCAGCGAATCAATAAGCTCGTCGAGCGCCCGGGCGTCATCGGTAAGCTTGGCAAACAATGTGGGGTCAAAAGCATCTGTAAGCCGTGGCGCCACCGCATGGAAACAGGCATCACCGCACCCGGATATGCATTGCGCCTGCGAAAGAGCGCATGTCATAAACCCAATCGAGCGAAACGCACGGTCGCGCGACAAACACGTCTCGAACAGCGAGCGGCTGTACATCACACCGGGAGTCTGGGCAATCAGGCCGCCGGAAATCATTTGAGACAGACCGGCCGCCAATGAAGCACGGTCATCGATCGCAAGAGAGGTGGCATCCAGTACACGCGAATGGCGCTCACGATGAGCATCGTAGCGGTCGAGCGATGCCGTGGGAATCACCATGTCTGCCGCAGCATCGCACGCAACGTCGACCATCTTGGAAAGGGACTGTGGGGCAAACCACTCGTCGGCGTTCATGGCAACAATCTGCAATCCACGCGAGGCGGCAAAACCGGCCTTGAGACATGCTCCGCGCGCCGAATCCTCGACGTCAATCAAATCGATGTGAATATCTCTGCCGGCGGCAACCTCGAGCGAATGGCGCACACCCGGTGCAACATCGCGGCATACGATGACAATCTGCAAATCATAGAGGTCTTGGTTCTGGACGCTCTCGAGCGCACGCATCGCATAGCTGGGCGAACCCTCAACAATAAGGATCACCGAAAGTCGCGGATGCGAACAACGTCGAACCAAGTTTTCCATCCTCTCGATAGCGCCAAATCAAACTGTCGTTCATGGTACACCCGAGCCATAAAAGCAACGAGTCACCTAACATGCTGCACGCCAAGAACAGATGTTGCACACGCGCAGCTCACACATAGTATGTGCCAGGTACGGACGCGTCGAGCACTCCCCTAGTCGAGTACGACAAGCTCGTCGGGGCCGTAATCCACACCCATAAACGTAAGGCCGCAGGCAGGCGCCGTGGGACCCGCAGCGGTACGGTCGCAGGCATCAATGACCTCGCGCATCCACTCGGGATCGTGACGATGCATGCCGATCTCCACGAGCGTTCCTACAATGGTACGCACCATCGAGTGCAAAAACGCATTGCCCTCGATGGTGAAGGTCAGGATATCCTCGCCAAAAGCGACCTCGTGGCCAAACTCGGCACGCATCACGCAGCGGTGCGTGGGCTTGCCCACGGCAGACGCCACCTTGCAAAAGCTCTTAAAGTCCTGCTCGCCCAAGAGCGCAGGGCACGCGGCAGCCATGGCATCGACATCCAAGGGGTAGCGATGCCACCACACCGCACCGCGCGAGAGCACGGGGCGCGCATCGCGGTCGGCAATGCGGTACGTATACGTGCGGGACCGCGCGTCAAAGCGCGCAGAAAAGCCCTTACGGGCCTTGTAGACCTCGTTTATGGCGATTTCTTTGGGCAACAGGGCATCCATAGCCCTCAGCCACCTACGGCGCGTCAGAGCAAGCTCAGCGTCCGTTACGGGCACGCTAATGTACTGGGCCACCGCATGCACACCGGCATCGGTACGCCCCGCACACGTCAGATCGATCGGGCGACGCAGCAGCGTCTCGATAGCGCGGCGCAACTCGCCCGCAACGGTCGTCTGGCCCGGTTGCTCGGCAAATCCGCTATACGATGAGCCGTCATAGGCAACACGGAATACGAGCGTAGCATCGAGCTCTGGGTTCGAATTGAAATCAGACGGCGCGGTCATGGACGCTCCCAACAAACAATCAACGGTATTGCGACAAAAAAAGAGGGGTACGCGAACGTACCCCTCGAATATAGCCTATGCAGACGGATTGTCTACTCAGCGGTCTCCTCAGCAGGAGCCTCCTCGACGGCCTCGAGCTTCTTGGGAGCAGCGGCCTTCTTGGGGGCCGGAGCAGCCTTCTTGGCCTTAGGCGTGCAAGGCTCGGTGACGAGCTCCATGATAACGATGGGAGCGTTGTCGCCCTTGCGGTTACCGAGCTTCATGATGCGGGTGTAACCGCCGTTGCGGTCCTGCCACATGCCCTGAGCAGCCTTGTCGAAGATCTCGGCAACGAGCTGCTTATCGCCGAGCTTGGCGATGGCCAGACGACGAGAGTGCAGGTCGCCCTTCTTGGCCCAGGTGATGATCGGATCGACGACCGAACGCAGCGCCTTAGCGCGGGTCTCGGTGGTCTTGATGCGGTCGTTCTCGAAGAGGGCCTTAGCAAGGCTCTTCTTCATGGCCTTGGTGTGGCTCGCATCGGTGCCGAGCTTCAGGCCCTTCTTAACGTTGTGACGCATGGTCTAGTTTCTCCTCAAATATGCGAAGCATTAAGCCTTCAGGCTCAGGCCCATGGACTCTAGCTTGTCCTTCACTTCCTCGATCGACTTAACACCGAAGTTACGGATGTTGAGCAGATCGTTCTCCGAGAACTCAACGAGCTGACGGACCGAGTGAATGCTGGCGCGCTTAAGGCAGTTGTAGGAACGGACGGAAAGGTCCAGATCCTCGATCTGCTTGTCCAGCTCGGCGTTGTCGTTGGTGACCTCGGGAGCGAAGATCGAAGCCTCCTCCTCGACCTCGGGGGTCTCGGCAAGGTTCATAAAGGCAGCCATATGCTGGTTGATGATATTGGCAGCCTGGACCACGGCGTCGCGCGGAGCGATGGAGCCGTTGGTCTCGATCTCGAGGACAAGGCGGTCGTAGTCGGTGTGCTGACCGACACGGCAAGCCTCAACGAGCTTGGCGCAACGGGACACCGGCGAGTACAGCGAGTCGACGTGGATCACACCGATGGGATCGTTGTCGCGCTTGTTAGCCTCGCCAGAGACATAGCCGCGGCCATAGCCGATGCGCATGCTCATGGTGAGATGGCCACCCTCGGTGAGCGTAGCGATGTGCTGCTCGGGGTTGACCAGCTCAAACTCGGACGGAATAAAGAAGTCCGCACCGGTGACCTCGCAGGGGCCGTCAACAGAAATAGTGGCGGTCGCCTCGTCGGTCGTGCCGAGAGCCCTGAAGACAAGACCCTTGACATTCAGGACGATGTCGGTGACATCCTCGACCATGTTAGGGATGGTCATGAACTCGTGCTGCGCACCATCGATCTGAATAGCCTCGACGGCGGCACCCTCGAGCGAGGACAGAAGAACGCGACGAAGGGAGTTACCCAGCGTATCGCCGTAGCCACGCTCGAGCGGCTCAACGGAGACACGAGCAGACGTCTCGTTAATCTCTTCGACCTGAACCTGAGGCCTAATGAATTCTGACATGTATTACCTCCAGCCTCAGCAGCCCGGATGGACTACTTAGAGTAGAGCTCGACGATGAGCTGCTCGTTGATATCACCGCTGATCTGCTCACGCGTCGGCAGAGCGAGCACGTTACCAGACAGCTTCTCGATATCGACCTCGAGCCAGCCAGGGACCTCGAAACGCTCGGAGGAAATCAGGGCCTCCTTGATGGGGAGGAGGTCACGGAACTTCTCGCCGACAGCGACGACGTCGCCGGCCTTGACGCGGTAGGACGGGATGTCCACGCGCTTGCCGTTCACGGTGAAGTGACCGTGACGGACGGACTGACGAGCCTCTTTGCGGGTGCGGGCGAAGCCAAGACGGAAGACGACGTTGTCGAGGCGAGACTCAAGGATGATCATGAGGTTCTCACCGGTGACGCCGTTCATCTTACGGGCCTTGTTGAAGTAGCCGTGGAACTGCTTCTCCAGAACGCCATAGATGAACTTGACCTTCTGCTTCTCGCGCAGCTGCATGCCGTACTCAGATTCCTTGCGACGGCGCTTGGGCTGACGGATAGATTCCTTCTTGCTGCTGTAACCGAGCTCAGCGGGATCGATCCCGAGCTGACGGCAGCGCTTAAGAACAGGAGTCCTGTCGATTGCCATATTGATACGATCCTTTCAGTTACACGCGGCGACGCTTCTTGGGGCGGCAGCCGTTGTGCGGGATGGGGGTCTTGTCCTGGATGCTCGAGACCTCGAGGCCAGCAGCCTGGAGGGAGCGGATGGCGGTCTCACGACCGGAGCCGGGGCCCTTGACGAAGACGGAAACCTTCTTCATACCGTGCTCCATGGCCTGCTTGGCAGCAGCCTCGGCAGCCATCTGGGCAGCGAACGGCGTGGACTTACGGGAGCCCTTGAAGCCCACCTGGCCAGCCGACTTCCAGGAAATGACGTTGCCCTGGGGATCGGTGATCGAAACGATCGTGTTGTTGAACGTAGAACGAATGTGAGCCTGGCCCACGGAAATGTTCTTACGGTCCGCGCGCTTCAGACGGGCAGCGCGAACGTTCTTCTTAGCAGTAGCCATCTATCTAGCGCTCCTTATTTCTTCTTCTTAGCACCGATCTGACGCTTCGGGCCCTTGCGGGTACGAGCGTTAGTGTGGGTGCGCTGGCCGCGGACCGGGAGGCCCTTGCGGTGACGAAGGCCGCGGTTGCAGCCGATGTCCATAAGGCGCTTGACGTTCTGGTTGCGCTCACGGCGGAGGTCGCCCTCAACCATGATCTGGTTCTTGTCGATATAATCGCGGATGGCGTTAACCTCATCCTCGGTGAGGTCCTTAACGCGCGTATCCACGTTAACGTTGCACTCGACGCAAATCTTCGTCGCAGTGGTGCGGCCGATGCCGTAAATGTAGGTCAGACCGATCTCAACGCGCTTCTCACGCGGGAGGTCGACACCATTAATACGGGCCAACGTAGTCTCCTCTCTTAACCCTGACGCTGCTTATGACGGGGGTTCTCGCAAATGACGAGGACCTTGCCATGGCGCCTAATGATTTTGCACTTATCGCACATCTTCTTGACCGAAGGACGTACCTTCATCGTTCTTCCTTTCGGTAGCGCTCAAACTACTTCCCTACTATCTACTCGCCCAGCCGCAGGCGTTTAAAACTATGGCTGGTCTTCACACACAATCCGACCGTAGGTTGAGCTAAGCCTGCAGTCGGAAAAGGAGTGCGTGTATGCGTGCCGCTATTTATAGCGATAGGTGATGCGGCCGCGGGTCAGGTCGTACGGGGAAAGCTCCACGACAACCCTGTCACCGGGGAGAATACGGATGTAATTCATTCGGATCTTGCCAGAAATGTTGCACAGAACCGAATGACCGTTCTCGAGCTCAACCTTAAACATGGCGTTGGGCAGCGGTTCCTTTACCGTACCCTCGAGCTCAATTGCGTCTTCCTTCTTCACAAGCAATCATCTTTCTCTAGAAAACGACAGCGATTGAGTATTCTACAACACGTATGCACGCATCGTAATAACTTCGTAATGGCTCCACAACTACGTGGAACTTGTTACATTTCTCCGCCCTGGAGCGAACACCAGGATCCTTGCGCGTCGGTGGTGAGAATCACCGGACCGTCATCGGTGATAGCGACGGTGTTCTCGTAGTGCGCGGCAGGCAGGTGGTCGTTGGTCGTGACGATCCAACCGTCGGAGCCCGTGCTCACATGATTGGATCCCATCGTGACCATCGGCTCGATGGCAATGACCATACCGGCCTGGAGACGAACGCCCCTCCCCTTCTTTCCGTAATTTGGAACGTTGGGGTCCTCGTGCATCACATGGCCAATACCGTGCCCCACATAATCGCGAAGCACGCCATAGCCGTGAGACTCGGCGAGAGACTGGACGGCATAACCAATGTCCCCAATATGGTTACCGGGAACAGCCTGCTCGATTGCAGCCTTAAGGCAATCGCGCGTAACCTCGCACAGGGCCTTGGCCTCGGGCGTGGGGGTACCGACGAAAAACGTCCAAGCGTTATCGCCGACCCAACCGTCGACAACGGCTCCCGTATCGATGGAGATGATATCGCCATCGCGAAGGATCATGTCGGGGTTGGGAATACCGTGCACCACGGCATCGTTAATCGATGCACAGATGGTACCAGGGAACCCGCCGTAGCCCTTAAAGGCCGGGGTGCCACCATGCATGCGGATAATCTGCTCCGCAAGCTGATCAAGCTCAAAGGTCGAAACACCAGGACGAACCATGGCTCCAACGTGGCGGAGCGCCATCTTAGATAGCGCTCCTGCCTTCTTCATCTGCTCGATTTGCGTTGCAGACTTAATCTTGATCATAGACCGAGAGCCTCTTTGACATCCCCGTACACGGTCTCGCGAGCCTGGTCACCGTTGACCGACTTGAGCAGACCCTGGCCACGATAGTAGTCGACGAGCGGGCTCGTGGACTTCTCGTACACGTCGAGACGGTTCTTAATGGTCTCGGGCTTGTCGTCGTCGCGCTGATACATCTCGCCACCACACTTGGGGCAGGTAGCATCGGCAGCGGTGCCGGTGTAACCGCAGGCGCGGCAGGTGCGACGAGAAGACAGACGGTCGATGATGACCTCGGGGGCCACGTCGACCAGAAGGGCGCAGTCAATCTCGCGACCCATGGCAGAGAGCTCGGAATCGAGCGTCACAGCCTGAGCGGTGTTGCGCGGGAAGCCATCGAGGATGAAACCCTGCTGGGCGTCATCGGCGGCAAGGCGCTCCTTGACAAGGTCGATCACGAGCTGGTCGGGAACGAGCTCGCCGGCGTCCATGTACTTCTTAGCCTGAATACCAAGCTCGGTGCCACCCTTGACGGCAGCACGCAGCAGGTCGCCCGTGGAAATGTGAGCGACGCCGAACTCGGCGACGAGCTCCTGTGCGACGGTGCCCTTACCGGCACCCGGAGCTCCGAGCAATACGAGGTTCATGAGCAATCCTCCTCTAGCCTATTTAAAGAATCCATCGTAATCATACATCTTGATCTGGCCTTCGAGCTTGTCGACCGTGTCGAGCACGACGCCGACCATGATGAGGATGGACGTGCCGCCAAATGCCTGGATCAGCTGGTTACCCGTAAAGGAGAAGATGATCGAAGGCACGATGGCGATGAGCGCCAAGAAGACAGCGCTGGGAAGCGTGATCTTGTTGAGCGCGTTCTTGATGTAGGCCGCGGTAGCCCTGCCCGGACGGACGCCCGGAATAAAGCCGCCCTGCTTCTTAAGGTTGTCGGCCGTGTCATCGGGGTTGAACACCATGGAGGTGTAGAAGTACGCGAAGAACACGATGAGGACAACATTAAGCACCCAGTTGAGCCAACCGGTCGAAAGCGCAGAGGCAACTGCCTGAATCCAGCCGATGCCGGGGAAGAACACGGCAATCTGGGCCGGGAAGTACAGCAGCGCCGAAGCGAAGATGATCGGCACGACGCCCGCGGTGTTGACCTTGATGGGCAGGTAGGTGGTCTGGCCACCCATCATGCGACGGCCCACGACGCGCTTGGCGTAGGAGACCGGGATGCGGCGCTGGCCGCGCTCAAGGAAAACGATCAGCGGGATGACCAGCAAGATGATGGCGCAGATGATCACCATGGTGATGATGCCACCTGCGTTACCCTCGGTGCTGGAGAAAATCGCCTGCGGAAGACCGGCCATGATGTTCGCGAAGATGATCAGCGACATGCCATTGCCGATACCGCGCTGGGTGATGAGCTCACCAATCCACATGATCAGCATGGCGCCCGCGGTGAGCGTACCGACGATCATGAGGTCGAAGATGATCTCGGGAGCACCGGCACCGTTGAAGCTAATGCCGAAGCTCTTAAAGAGGAAGAGGTAACCCACGGAGTTGAGGATAGCCAGAGCCAAGGTGAGGTAACGCGAATACTGCGTAATCTTGGTCTGACCGACCTCGCCCTCGCGGGCAAGCTCATGCAGGGAAGGCACGACGGCCTGGAGCATCTGGAGGATAATCGAGCTCGTGATGTACGGCATGATGCCCAAAGAGAACACCGAGACATAGCTCAACGCGCCACCAGAGAAAAGATTCAGGAGGGCCATAGCACCTGCGGCGACCGAGTTGCTCCCGGTCGAGAAAAGGCCCAGCATCCCCTGGAAGGGAATGCCGGGCACAGGAACGTGCGCACCAATGCGGTACACGACGAGCATAGCTATGGTAAAAAGAATCTTTTCGCGCAGTTCTTTGATGCGGAAAGCATTCTTAAGACCATTTAGCACGGCAGCTCGACCTTTCCGCCGGCGGCCTCGATCTTGGCCTGCGCAGAGGCGCTGACCTTGTCGACCTTGACCGTGAACTTCTTGGTGAGCTCACCATTGCCGAGCACCTTGACGGGCTCGAACTCGCTCTTGGTGATGCGAGCGGCCTTAAGAGCGGCACCGTCGATCACAGCGCCGTCCTCGAACTTACGCTCGAGACGCTCGACGTTGACAGCGGTGTACTCGATACGACGGGGGTTGCGGAAGCCCGGAAGCTTGGGCAGGCGCATAGCCAGCGGAGTCTGGCCACCCTCGAAGCCGGCACCCTTGGTGCCACCAGAGCGGGAACCCTGGCCCTTCTGGCCGCGGCCAGAAGTGGTGCCGTGACCCGAAGAATTGCCACGGCCAACGCGCTTGCGGTTCTTGGTGGAACCGGGCGCGGGAGTAAGATCGTGAAGCTGCATTTGCTACTCCTCTACAATCTCGACAAGGTGCTTGACCTTGAAGATCATGCCGCGGACGGACTCGTTGTCAGCAATCTCGCGAACCTCGCGGATCCTGTGGAGACCGAGGGCACGGACAGTACGGACCTGGTCCTGCTTGCAACCATTGGTGCTGCGGACCTGCTTGATCTTGATGGTGTCAGCCATGCTTAGTTCTCCTTACCGACGAACATCTCGGAGACCGTCAGGCCACGGCGAGCCGCGACGTCCTCAGGGCTGGAGAGCTCCTTGAGGCCCTCGACGGCAGCCTTGATGATGTTGAGGCCGTTGTCGGTACCGAGGGACTTGGACAGGACGTTCTTGATGCCAGCAAGCTCGAAGAGGGGACGCACAGCGCCGCCGGCGATAACGCCGGTACCCTCGACAGCGGGCTTGATGATGATGCGGCCGGCACCAAAGTGACCGAGAACCTCGTGCGGGATGGTGCCCTGATCGGTCACCGGCACGTGGAACATGTTCTTCTTGGCATCGAGAGACGCCTTGGAGATGGCCAGGGGCACCTCAGCGGACTTGCCCATGCCAACGCCAACGTTGCCCTTGCCGTCGCCAACGACGACGAGAGCGACGAGGCTCATGCGACGACCACCCTTGACGGTCTTCGACACGCGGTTGATGTAAACGACGCGCTCCTCGAACTCGGAGGCCTCGCGCTGCTGCTTCTGATTACGAGCCATGTGCTACATACCTCCTAGAACTCGAGACCGGCGGCACGAGCACCGTCGGCGAGGGCCTTGACGCGGCCATGGTAGATACGGCCACCGCGATCGAAGGCGACCTTGGTGATGCCGGCCTCGATGGCGCGCTTGCCAACGAGCTGACCGACCTTCTCCGCAGCCTCCTTGTTCGAGGTGTGGGTGCCCTTGAACTCGGCCTCGAGGGTCGAGGCAGAGACGAGCGTCAGGCTGGAGCCCTTGCTGTCGTCGATGATCTGGGCATAGATGTTGGCGTTAGTACGGGTCACGCGAAGACGCGGACGCTCGGCGGCACCCGAGACCTTGCCGCGAACACGACGCTGACGACGCTTGAGGCCTTCCAGCTTCGCCTTATGCTTGTTCATACGTAAACTCCTAAAAAGGTTGATCTTGCCAGCACCTGACGGGGTGCTGGTCTTATGCGAGTGAGTCGGTTACGACTACTTGGCGGCCTTACCCAGCTTGCGGCGGATGTGCTCGCCAACGTAGTGGATACCCTTGCCCTTGTAAGGCTCGGGAGGACGATGGCCGCGGATCTCAGCGGCGATCTGACCGACCTGCTGCTTGTTGATACCCTTGACGTTCACGTGGGTGTTGTCGGGAACCTCGAAGGTGATGCCCTCGGGAGCCTCGACGATCACGGGGTGCGAGAAGCCCAGGGAGAACTCGAGGTTCTTGCCCTTCTGCTGCACGCGGTAACCGACGCCGGCGAGCTCGAGCTTCTTCTCGAAGCCCTCGGAAACGCCAACAACCATGTTGTGGATGAGGGCGCGGGTGAGGCCGTGGCGGGCACGGGTCTCACGCTCGTCGTCGGGACGGGAAACGGTGAGGACGTTGTCCTCGACGTTGATAGTGAGCTTCTCAAAGACATCGAGCTCGAGCTGGCCCTTGGGGCCCTTGACGACAACGTTGTTGCCGTTGACTGCCACTTCGACTCCGGCGGGAATCTGGACAGGCTTATTACCGATACGAGACACGGTGATCTCCTTTCCTTCTACCTACCGAGCGAATTACCAGACGTAAGCGATGATCTCGCCGCCGACGTTGTGCTTGCGAGCATCGCGGTCGGTCATGACGCCATGGCTGGTGGAAATAATGGCGGTACCAAGGCCACCGCGGACGCGGGGCATGTCGGCAACGCCGGTGTACTTACGCAGGCCCGGCTTGGAAATGCGGCGGATGCCGTTGATGACCTTAGCCTTCTTGGGACCATACTTAAGCGTGATGTGCAGAGTCCTCTGGGGAACGGTGTCCTCGACATCGTAGCCCTCGATGTAGCCCTCCTCGTGCAGAACACGAGCGATCTCGACGAGCTTCTTGCTGCTCGGCATGGAGACCGTGGCCTTGTTCACAGAGTTAGCGTTACGGATGCGCGTAAGCATATCTGCGATCGGGTCTGTAAGGTTCATACAGATTCTCCTTCGTTCTTGATGAACACGTGCTCTTGGTTCTTCGCCGCCCTTAACGGCAAAGCCTAACTAGCGCGTTTTCCCTGTTCCAAACGGATGCTTGAAACGCTGGTAGTGACTTACCAGCTGGCCTTCTTAACGCCGGGAAGCTCGCCCTTGAGTGCAAGCTCACGGAAGCAGACACGGCACAGGCCGAACTTGCGGTACACAGAGTGCGGACGGCCGCAGCGCTGGCAGCGCGTGTACTCACGAGTAGAGAACTTCTGCTTGCGATTGCACTTGACGATCATCGATGTCTTAGCCACTTATATCCTCCTCACATAGAGTATTGTTCGCCCCAAGCGCCGCCCCCTTGTGGGAACGGCGCTTATAGGGCAGGTGAACCTATTTCTTGAACGGGAAACCGAAGGCGTCCAGAAGGGCCTTGGCCTCCTCATCGGTGTTGGCGGTGGTCACGAAAGTGATGTCCATACCACGCTGGTGATCGACGGAGTCGAAGTCGATCTCGGGGAAGATGAGCTGCTCGGTGACGCCCATGGAGAAGTTACCACGGCCGTCGAAGCTCTTGGCGGAGATGCCGCGGAAGTCGCGGATACGGGGGATCGCGACGGAGGTCAGACGATCGAAGAACTCCCACATACGGTCGCCACGCAGGGTAACCTTGCAGCCGATCGGCATACCAGCGCGCAGGCGGAAGGTAGCGATGGACTTGCGGGCACGGGTGATCATCGGCTGCTGGCCGGTGATGGCGCGCAGGTCGCGCACGGCACCGTCGATGGCCTTGGAATCGGTAGCGGCCTCGCCGACACCCATGTTCACGACAATCTTCTCAAACTTGGGAATCATCATGACGTTCTCGTACTGGAACTTGTCCTGAAGCTGCTGCTTGACCTCGTTGTTGTACTTGGTCTTCAGACGCGGCACATACTTCTCTTCTGCCATTGTTCACTCCTTCTTGGGGTTTTAAGCACGGGGCGTGGCCACGGTGGGTTGTCCTCGTGCCTCCTGGCTGCATCCGCACCGCTCATGGCATTTTGCGGTTTGGACTCGACGCAGCAGGAGCCGACAAAACAATCGGTACTATACGCGCATTGAGTGCGTATTTCCAGAAAAACCTCGTCTGCCTGCACAACTCCACAACTCCCCCGCACAAATGGGTCCCAAAAAGCAGTTGCGGTGAAATAGGGACTGTTTGGCGGCCTAACAGGCTTAAACAATCCGTATTTCACCGCAACTCATATATGGGAATGCGATTAGCGCTTGCGGGGGACGAGTTTGGTGCGGCGCAGGTGGATCATCTCGGCGGCGATGGAGATGGCGATCTCCTCGGGGTCCTCGGCCTCGATGGCAACGCCGATCGGAAGGTGCAGCTCGTCGATCTGGTCCTGCGTAAAGCCTTCCTGCTCCAGGCGGGCGCGCACAAAGGCCGTCTTGCGGCGCGAACCCAGACAGCCCAGGTAGGCAGGCTTGGCACGCATGGCCTGAATCACCACGTCGATATCGGACTTGTGCCCCGCCGTGGCGACGACCACCAGATCGCGCGGGCCGATGGGGCACTGCTTGCTCAGGTTCTTGTAGTCGACCAGACGACGGTCGTAGACACCGGGCACCCAATCGGGGGTCAGCGTGCCGGGGCGGTCGTCGCACGCCACGACGGCAAAGCCCGCCGCCGTGAGCACCCGCGCCGTCGCGGCGCCCACGTGGCCGCAGCCAAAGATATAGGTCAGCCCCTCGGGGCAGAGCGTCTCGATGTGCGCCGCGGGAATCTCAGAGGCAGCGTTGGTGTAGGTGACGTTACTCCCCTCCTCCACCAGTGAAAGCCCGGGGCAGCCCGCAATGGTATGGCGCGATTCCTTGCCATGGTACTCGGCCACATCGCCCTCGAGCGCGCTCGCGATAAACGGCTCAAAGTCGATGACGAAGTCGCCGATGCGCCGATAGACCAAGACGTCGGCAATTTCCCGGAACAACGGTGCCTGGGTCGCATCCAGATGCAGATAGCACAGGCAGATGGCTCCGCCGCAGATCATGCCGGTATCGGAGTTCTCGCCGCCCATGGTGTAGCGGACCAGACGCGACTGTCCCGCGCTCAGGAGTTCGCGCGCCTCATCCAGCGCAAAGAGCTCAATCTTGCCGCCGCCGATAGTGCCCGCCTGGCTGCCGTCGGCAAAGACGGCCATCCAGGCGCCCACGCCGCGCGGCGACGACCCCGCCGTGCCGGCCACGACCACGAGCTCGCACGTCTCGCCAGCACGCAGGTCGGCAAGCGCCGCATTCACAACATCGAGCTTTTCCATTGCCGCCTTCTATCCTCTAAAGATATCGGTGAGCATAGCGAGTGCCTCGAGCACGCCGCCGCCGACCGACGTCGCCTTGTCCGAAATGTAGTTGATATAGCTGGCATCGCCGCGCGGGTCGACATCGGCGCATTTAAAGCCCTCGGTCACCTGAACGCCGTCGGCCAAAAGGCCGCGCAAGCAGCCGTCAATCTGCGTGATCATGGGCGTATCGCCCGCGTAGCCAATCACGTCTCCGGCGCTCACGATGTCGCCGATCGCGCGGTCGGACCGAAACGCGCCGGCGGCGGGGCTGTGGATAACACGCTCCTTGCCGTATCCGCCGATCATGCCTGGCACGCCCGTGTTGGGCTGGGGTGAGCCCTGGGTAATCACGCGGCCCAAAAAATGCCCGCGCATGGTCTCGACCACGACGTCGCAATCGACCGGCGCGGTAAAGCCCGGCCCCACGGCGATGACGACAGGCGCCATATCGCGCGTGGTGCCCAAGTTGCGCTTGGCCAAAATCGCATCGACCACGGCAGCGGGTTTCAGTTCGTCGAGCATCTTGGCCTGGGGGTCTACCACGACGGCGACGTCTCCGGCCTCGGTAATTGCAAGCGCCTCTGCCGGCGTCTGCGCCAAGCGAGCGCGGATGCCCTCGACCTGGACCTCGCCCAGACGAATAGCCTCGCAAAAACTGATTGTGCGGCGGATGCACGTGGGAACCGCGATATCGGCCATAACGACCGACACGCCGGCGTGCACCAAGCGAGCGGCGACACCCGTGGCGATATCGCCGGCGCCGCGAACATAAACGAGCATTCCCGGGGCACCTCCCTGTGCTACGGTTTGAGCAGAGCAAAAGCGGTTCGACCGCTACTCTGATGATTATTTATTATCACAGTATTATACGGCGGTGAACAGATGGAAACGGTTAGCGGCAATCTTGCCTCCGCGCTCAAGATCGAGCCGGGCATTACCGCAATTATCGGCAGTGGCGGCAAGTCGACATTGCTGAAGACGCTGGGCCTTGAGCTTATGCGCGCTGGCGGCCGTGTGCTCCTCTGCACCACCGCGCACATGTTTCCCGTCGCCGGCGTGCCATGGGACGGGTCGAGCCGTCGCCTGGACGCCGCGCCTTGGAAGCCGGGGACCCTGCATGTTCCCGGCTGCACCTGCGAGGCATGCGCGGGCATGAACCGCGGAAGTATCTGCCAGGCGGGTGTTTTGGACCCGGAGACAGGCAAGCTCTCCGCCCCCGCCGAGCCGCTCAACGAGCTGGCACGGCGCTTTGACTATGTGCTGGCCGAGGCAGATGGCAGCAAGCGACTCCCGCTCAAAGCGCATGCCGCCTGGGAGCCGGTGATTCCCGCCGCCGCGGCAAACGTTGTCTGGATCGTCGGCGCCTCGGGGCTGGGCAAGCCCGTCGCGGAGGTTGTCCACCGCCCCGAGCTCTTCTGCGAGCGCTGCGGCTGCAAGCCCACCGACGCTGCCACCCCAGAGCACGTCGCCATGGTGCTCAATGCCGAGCTGCGGATGCTGAACCTCAACAATGCCCGCATCATGCTCAACCAAGTCGACACGCTTGCCGACCCAACGATGGCAGATCGCTTCGAGGCAGTCCTCGACCGCCCCACCATCGCCACCAGCCTCAAATAGCCCGCGCTGCCCCAGCAGACCTATAAGTTGCGGTGAAATAGTTCCTGAAACGGCCTATTTGGCGGCTAAACAGGAACTATTCCACCGCAACTGCGGAGGGGAATCCGGTGATCTTCCTGCTAGCGGGGGACGTAGCGGCCGGGTTGGGCTCCGGTGGGCTCGCCGTCGCGCGCAGCCAGCACGCCGTTCACAAACACAGCCTTGGCGCGGCCGTGTGCCTCAAAACCCTCGAACGGCGTGTAGTCCACGGCCTGATGCTGCGTCGCGGCACTGATTGTCCAGCGCGCCTTGGGATCCCACACGCACACGTCGGCATCGGCACCCTCGGCAAGACAGCCCTTGCGCGGATACATGCCAAAGACGCGCGCCGGGTTCTCGCTCATCAAGCGGCACAGATCCTCGGGGCCCAGCAGTCCCTCAAAGCTCGTGGCAATCGCGACGGGACGATGCTCCACACCGGGCCCGCCGTTGGGAATCGCGCGGAAGTCGTCGCGCCCGCGGTCCTTTTGCCCATGCAGGTTAAAGCTGCAGTGGTCGGTCGCAATCGTATCGATCTCGCCGGCCACAAGCGCCTCGCGCAGTGCCGCACGGTCACCCGCATGGCGCAGCGGCGGGCTCATCACATATTTGGCGCCCGCAAAGCCGTCCTCACCCTGCTCCAAGTAGCAAGTATCGTCGAGCATCAGATACTGAGGGCAGGTCTCGACATAGATATTCTTCTGCCCGCGCGCCTTGGCGGCACGGATGGCCTCGAGCCCCAGCTTGGTCGAAAGGTGCACCACGTTGACCGGTGCGTCGCCGGCCAAGTGCGCCAGATACAGTAGACGGCTCACTGCCTCGGCCTCGCACACGTCCGGACGGCTGAGCGCGTGGCCCTCGGGCCCATGAATCCCCTGCTCAAACACGCGCTTCTGCAGCTCATTCACCAGCGTGCCGTTCTCGCAATGCACGCACAGTATGCCGCCAATACGCTTGAGCTCCTCGAGCACCTCGAGTGTCTCGGCATCGTCCAAGCGCAGGTGGTCGTAGGCAAAGTAAGTCTTAAACGACGATACGCCCGCCTCGCGCATGGCCGAAAGGTCGGCGCGGTTGCGCTCGTTCCACTCGGCGAGTGCCATATGAAAGGCGTAGTTGGCCGTGCAGGTTCCGTCGGCGCGGCGATGCCACTCGGTCAAGGCATCGGGCATGGTCACGCCGCGATCGGCCGTCGCGTAGTCCACGATGGTCGTCGTGCCGCCGCAGGCAGCCGCGCGCGTGCCGGTCTCAAAGCTATCGGCTGTCCAATCCATGCCGGTCCAGCACTGCATGTGCGTGTGGCCGTCGATAAAGCCGGGAAACACCCAGCAGCCCGTGGCATCCTCGACGGTATCGCCCTCGGCCGGCTCAATCGCCGCGGCGATCCGTACGATCTTATCGCCATCCATGGCAAGATCGGCGCGGCGAAGCCCCTGTGGCGTCACGAGCGCGCCGTTTTTGATGATGATCATAATTGCTCCTTATTGATTGATGCTGTTGGCCACGCGATCAAAATACGAGCAGGCGGCGATATGCTCCGTTATGCGTCGCTGTCCCTTGGTGGTATCGACGTCCCACAGCTCGTAGGCACGCGCCTCGACCAGCACCACGTCAATACGGTCCTTGAGGATCGAACCGCCGCCGTCCTTGCCCTCAAGACACATAAGTGCATCGAACAGTTCCGCCGGAAAGAGCACCGGGCTCGAAGGCTCACCGTTGCACGCAAGACGCACCGGATGCTTGCGGCCACGCTCGTCAAATGCACGAACCATGGCATCAAAAGAATCCGAACTCACGAGCGGCTGGTCGCCCGGCAAAAAGAGGCAACCTTTCCAGTTGCGTTCGACTCCCCACGAAAGGCCCGCACGGACGCTTTCGCTGCGCAGCTCGCCATCGTGCAACACGCACGAACAATGCTTGTCCTCGCAAATCTGGGCGACCTTGGGCCAACGTGTCGAAACCACGACGTCAAAGCTCCGGGGAACCGAATCGATGGTCCGGGCAATCAGCGGCTCGCCATAGATATCGGCAAGCATCTTGTTAGAGCCAAACCGCTTGCCCTCGCCCGAGGCCATAATCACGCAACCGAGTTTCATCCCCGCAAACCTCCCCTGGCTGCCTTGGACACCATAGTTGCTATACCCACCATAGCAAGCTCGCACTCCGTCGGAACAGGCACGCACTCGTTTTCCAGCGAACGCCCCTTGGCTCCCCATAGCACAAAGGAGGGCACCCCGCGACGCAGGGCACCCTCCTCAATGGTGCAGATATGCCTACTCAGCGTCGCCGGTAAACGTGGTACCGGTCTTGCCGGCAAGACCGTCACGCGCCTTCTCGAGCAGCGTGATGAGCGCCGTGCGGCCCGGCTTGCTCTCGGCAAACGTCGAGGCGGCCTGGACCTTGGGCAGCATGGAGCCGCGACCGAACTCATTGGCCTCGGACAGACGCTTTACGTCAGCCGCGGTCAGCGTGTCGAGCCACTGCTCGTGGTCGGTGCCAAAGCCAATGGCAACCTTCTCCACAGCCGTCAGGATGATCAGGGCATCGGCGTCGAGCTGCTCGGCAAGCTTCTCGGCCGCAAAGTCCTTATCGATGACGGCGGCAGCGCCCTTAAGGTGGTTGCCCTGGGACTTGGTGACGGGAATGCCGCCACCGCCGCAGGAGATCACCACATGGTTGGACTCGACGAGCGACTTAATGGTGTCGAGCTCGACGATGTTCACGGGCTTGGGCGAGGCAACCACGCGACGGAAGCCCTGCTTCTCGTCGTGGATGAACTGATAGCCGCGATCGGCCTCCAGCTCCTTGGCCTCGGCCTCGCTCATCCACGGACCGATCGGCTTGACCGGGTCGGCAAAGGCCGGGTCGTCTGCCGCAACCTCGACCTGGGTGAGCACGGTGGCGACACCCTTGTCGATATTGCGGTCGAGCATTTCCTCGCGCAGCGCATTTTGCAGGTCATAGCCAATGTAGCCCTGGCTCATGGCGCCGCAAACGGACAAGGGGCAGGGAACGTACTTCTGAGGATTAGAGCGCGTGAGCTCAGCCATCGCGTTGGCGATCATGCCCACCTGGGGACCGTTGCCGTGCACGACGACGACCTCGTTGCCCTCCTCGATCAGGTCGACGATAGCCTTGGAAGTCGTCTTGACGGCCTCCATCTGCTCGGGAAGGTTGGCGCCGAGGGCGTTTCCGCCCAAGGCGACAACAATACGCTTAGCCATTTCTCAGCCCAGCTTTAGGCCTGGAACCAACGGGCGGTGTTGCGCTCGTCGAGGGCCTTGAGGGTAGCGGCGGGATCGGCAACCTTCTGCAGGAACATCATGGCAGCGATGGCGTACGGCTTGTAGCTGGCCTCCTTGTACATGCCCACGCGGTGCATGTCGAAGACGTCGGCGTTGACCTCGCCGTGCTCGCAGGAGACACCGGAGATGTCGGCGGGCAGCGGGTGCATAAAGATGGTGTCCTGGCCGTTGGCAGTCTTCTCCATGAGCTCGGTCGTGGAGCACCAGTCCTGATGGGTGGCGTTCTGAGCGAGCAGCTCCTTCTCGAGCGCAGCGATGCCGGCGTCGTCGCCCTCGGCGTACAGGTTGGTGCGCTTCTCCATGGCGGCAAACGGAGCCCAGCTCTTGGGGATCACGATGTCGGCGCCCTCGAAGGCCTCGGCCATGGTGTTGACCTGCTTAAAGGTGGTGCCGGACTCGGCGGCATAGCTCTTGGCGCGCTCGACGACCTCGGGCATGAGATCGTAGCCCTCGGGGTGAGCCAGGGTGACGTCCATGCCAAAGCGGGGCAGCAGGCTGATCAGCGACTGCGGGCAGGACAGCGGCTTGCCATAAGAGGGCGAATAGGCCCAGGTAACGGCAACCTTCTTGCCCTTGAGGTTCTCAAGACCGCCAAACTCGTTGATAAGGTAGAGCATGTCGGCAGAGGACTGCGTGGGGTGATCGGAGTCGGACTGCAGGGAGATGAGCGTGGGACGGTGATCCAGAACGCCATCCTCGTAAGCCTGCTGGACAGACTCGGAGACCTCGGCCATGTAGGCGTCGCCCTTGCCGATGTACATGTCGTCGCGGATGCCGATGACGTCGGCCATGAAGGAAATCATGGTAGCGGTCTCGCGGACGGTCTCGCCGTGAGCGATCTGGGACTTCTTCTCGTCCAGGTCCTGCAGCTCAAGGCCGAGCAGGTTGGCGGCCTTAGAGAAGGAGAAGCGCGTACGGGTGGAGTTGTCGCGGAACAGCGAGACGACCAGGCCCGAATCGAAGATCTTGGACGAAACGTTGTTCTCACGCAGCTCGCGCAGGGCGTCGGCGACGATGTAGAGAGCCTTGAGCTCATCGGTGGTCTTGTCCCAGGTGTGCAGGAAGTCGCTGCCGTACATACCCTTAAAGTCGAGACCGTTCAGCTGCTCGACGAGCTCGGTAAACTTGGCGTCCATGGAAATGTCCTTTCTAAAGGTGAA
This sequence comes from uncultured Collinsella sp., assembly GCA_902475785.1. Lineage (GTDB taxonomy): Bacteria > Actinomycetota > Coriobacteriia > Coriobacteriales > Coriobacteriaceae > Collinsella. Next base: position 60,417 of record CABSAN010000004.1, on the reverse strand, counting down.
ACGATCGCAATGAGTAGATGCGCTCCGGCATGCGCGTGTGGCCAGAACATGCAAAGCGCTATGACGAGGACCCGCTACCGTTGAGGAAGCATGGGAGATAACGACCGCGGGCCCCAAGTCAACAGGGGGTGCCGGGGGCATAAACTGTCCCCGGCTCAACAAGATCGTGGAATGGGACTAGTCGATCTTGTTGTTGGTCAGACCGGCGCGGAACACGGTGGCGTCGCCATCGGCCTGGCTCGGATCGTAGAGGTTCAGGGCAGCCACATACATGGCGGCAGCGGTGACCAGGTCGTCCTTGTAGGTGACCTCGTTGGGAGCGTGAGCCTGAGACTCGGCACCCGGGCCAAAGCCGACGCAGGGGATGCCATAGCGGCCCTGGATGGAGACGCAGTTCGTGGAGAAGGTCCACTTGTCGCACAGCGGACGACCGGTGCGCTTGTCCATGCTGGGCTCGCAGCCGATGCGCTCGTCACCGAACATGGCCTTGTGGGCGTCGACGAGGGCCTTGACGTGCGGAGCGGTCTCCTTGTTGATCCACGTGGGGAAGTAAGCCTCGGTCTCGTAAACCTCGCCGGTCCAGGACGGACGGTCGTACATGTACATGGAGACCTTCACGTCGTCGCCGTACTTCTTGGCGGCCGGCAGGTTGCGGATCTCGTCCAGGCAGGACTCCCACGTCTCACCAGCGGTCATGCGACGGTCGATGGAGATGGCGCAGGAGTCAGCGACAGCGCAGCGGCTGGGGCTGGTGTAGAAGATCTGGCTGACGGTGCAGGTACCGCGGCCCAGGAAGCGGGCGTCCTCGAAGTGCTCGGGGTTGTACTTGGGGTCGAGCATCTTGACGAGGCCCTTGATGTCGGTCGACTCGTCGCAGCCGTTGTTGTTGAGGGCGCGGACGTCGGCGATGATGTCGGCCATCTTGTAGATGGCGTTGTCGCCGCGGTCGGGAGCGGAGCCGTGGCAGGAGGTGCCGTGAACGTCGACGCGGATCTCCATGCGGCCGCGGTGACCGCGATAGATGCCACCGTCGGTGGGCTCGGTGGAAATGACGAACTCGGGCTTAATGCCGTCCTTGTTGTAGATGTACTGCCAGCACATGCCGTCGCAGTCCTCTTCCTGGACGGTGCCGACGACCATGATCTTGTAGCCCTCGGGGATGAGGCCCATGTCCTTCATCATCTTGGCAGCGTAGGTGGCAGAAGCCATGCCACCCTCCTGGTCGGAGCCGCCGCGGCCATAGATGATCTCGTCGGTCTCGTAGCCCTCATAAGGATCGGCATCCCAGTTATCGATGTTGCCGATGCCAACGGTGTCGATGTGAGAGTCGATGGCGATAATCTTGTCGCCCTCGCCCATAAAGCCCATAACGTTGCCCAGGCCGTCGACCTTGACCTCGTCATAGCCGAGGTTCTCCATCTCAGCCTTGATGCAGGCGACAACCTCACCCTCCTCGCAAGACTCAGAGGGATGGGAGATCATAGCGCGCAGGAAGCGAGTCATATCAGCACGATGGGACTCAGCAGCAGCCTTGATAGCGTCGAAATCGAGTTCTTTAGCCATTGTTCATAACCTTTCAAACGAAGGAATCTACCTGTGAGGTGGCGGAGCGATACCTATTTACTCCGCCCAGTATTAGCAAGTCGGGTACTCGCCCTCCCAGACGATGCGACGGTACTGATCCGGATCGGTGTCGCCCTCGGTGGAGAAGCAGAGCACGGAGCTCGTCTTGTCCAGGCCGATGAGCTCCTTGAGCTCGGCGTACTCGGGATCGAGCATGAGGGTCTCGACCAGGCCGGTGGTCACCGCGCCGGACTCGCCGGAGATGACGCGCGGGTCGCCCTTCTCGGGGGCGCCCAGGGTGCGCATGCCGCGAGCGGTGACCCAGTCGGGGCAGGACACGAAAGCGGTAGCGTGGTTGCGCAGGATATCCCAGCCCAGAATGTTGGGCTCGCCGCAGCACAGGCCGGCCATGATGGAGGGCATGTCACCGTCCACGATGCGCGGGTCGCCGTCGCCGGCGGCAGCGCCCTTGTACAGGCAGGCGGCAGGAGCGCACTCGACCACGACAAAGGTGGGCGGGTTATCGGGATATAGGTTGGTGAAGTAGCCCACCACGGCGCCCGCGAGCGAGCCCACGCCAGCCTGGACAAAGACGTGCGTCGGGCGGTTGATGGCCATCTCGCGCAGCTGCTCGGCAGCCTCGGAAGCCATGGTGCCGTAGCCCTCCATGATCCAAGACGGGATCTTCTCGTAGCCCTCCCAGGCGGTGTCCTGAACGATGACGCCGCGCTCGCAGGCATCGGCCTCGGCAGCGGCCATGCGCACGCACTCGTCATAGTTGACCTCTTCGATGGTCACCGTGGCGCCCTCGGCGGCGATGTTATCGAAGCGGGGCTTGGTGGAACCCTTGGGCATGTGCACGACGGCCTTCTGGCCCAACTTGTTGGCAGCCCATGCCACGCCGCGGCCATGGTTCCCGTCGGTGGCGGTAAAGAAGGTAGCCTGGCCAAAGTCCTCAGCCAGCTGATCGGAGGTCAGGTAATCGAAGGTGCACTCGGCAACGTCCTTGCCGGTCTCGTCGGCAATGTAATTGGCCATGGCAAACGAACCGCCCAGGACCTTAAAGGCGTTGAGGCCAAAGCGATAGCTCTCGTCCTTAACGCACAGGTTGGACAGGCCCAGGCGCGCGGCCTGGCCGTCCAGGCGGGCAAGCGGAGTGACGGTGTACTGGGGGAACGACTGGTGGAAGGCGCGGGCCTTCTTCACATGGTCGAGGCTCATGATTCCCAAGTGCTTGTCATCGCTCTTGGGCATCGTGTTGCCCGCCCACTGGATCTTATCGGCCATACGGTGAACTCCTTAAGTCCTCTCTTGCCGGCCCCCGCATACGCGTTTCAGCCCGATCCCATTCACTCGGCTGAACTTTTATGTGGATGCCAAACAAAAAGTTTGTTAGCACTGTTCTATCACACTTTTTGATTGGCAAACCTAACAAATTGTTTGTTGCCGTAATCGGTACCTTTTCGCCGCCGAACGGTCACCAATTAGCCTGTCTATGTATTTGTTTGCGAACAGGTGTGGTTTATGGCAAAGTGTGCCCAAACTAATTTTTAGGAAGGCACCCATGACCCCCGCACAGATTGAGTTTTACAAGCGCCTCGCACACGGTCTGGCGCTCCAATTTGGTCCCAACTGCGAAGTCGTCGTCCACGATCTGGAGACCGAAGACGTGGACCACTCCATCGTAGTGATCGAAAACGGCCACGTCAGCGGGCGCAAACTGGGTGACGGCCCCAGCCACATCGTGTTTGAGTCCATGCACGAGGGCAGCACCGACGTACACGACCGCGAGCCGTACCTCACTAAAACCACCGATGGCAAGCTGCTCAAATCGTCGACGATCTTTATTCGCAACGACGAGGGCAAGCCCGTCGGCATTTTGGGCATCAACTTTGACATTACGCTCATGAAGGCTTTTGAGCGTTCGCTCGACGCCTTTACCGGCACCGGCGGCACGGGCTACACCGAGCCCGAGCCCATTACCAAGAACATCGGCGATCTGCTCGAGGACCTGCTGCACGAGTGCGAGCAGTTTGTGGGCAAGCCCGCGGCGCTCATGACCAAAGACGAGCGCATCCGCGCCATTGGCTACCTCGACCGTCGCGGCGCCTTCCTCATTTCCAAGTCGAGCGAGCGCGCCTGCGAGTTCTTTGGCATCTCCAAATACAGCTTCTATAGTTACCTCAATGAGGCCAAGGCGGCGGCCAGCGACAAGTAGGCACTCGCCTGGATTGCCCCTCCCTTTTGGGCGCGAGTTCTGGAAAGCTCGAATCCAAGACCGAGCCGCTTGGGAAGTTCCATATAATCGATGTCATTGGTATTTCGAAAGGGTGGAACAGAATGGCGTTGAGCAAGGCATCGTGCACCGGTCGCGGATTGATTCCGGCAATTGGTGGACATGTGCACCGCATGTTCGATGAGGGTGAAGACGACCTGTTTTCGCTGAGCCTTGACGACGTGATGGATGATCGCCCGTGGACCGCCGACGAACTCATGGGCGGCGGGGCTCGCCCGTCAAGCACCAATCCCGCACTTGCGCCTAAGCCCGCATCTGCGCCGACTCCTGCGCAGTCGCCTGTTTCGACGCCCGCGCCTACGCTCGCACCCACTTCGGCGCCCACGCCCGCTCCCCGCCCCGCAAGCGACCCGTCCGAGACGGCGGCATTTCTCGCTGCAGCGACGCAGGGCAAATCGGCCGACAGCACCGTTATGTACAGCGCCCAGCAGTTGCCTGTTCCTGCGGCACGCAAGCCTCCGATCGCAAGGCTCGATGAGCCCGTTGCCCATCAGGTCGCCTACGATTCCTGGGCTGCAGCCGATCTGGATGAGACCTCCACCGGCATGCCGGCGCTCGACGTTCCAGTTAATCCGCTTTTTGCCTCCAACACGAGCGCCGCGGACTTTGAGGACGGTGCGGCATATTCCGATTATTCCGATGGCTATGCTGGCACCGGCCGCATCGAGACCGAGGATTATGACACCGCATCGAGCGATTATCTCAACGATCCGTACGCTGCCACGCCTGCACCGGAATATGACCCGGAGGCCGCGTCCGCGCCGGCGTATACCAAAAGCACGGGCGAAGAGCGCTTCGCCGATTATTACGCTGAGGAAAAGGCACTGCGTTTCTCGGAATTTCCGCAGGCAGTCAAGGTTGCCTTTATCGCCATTATCATTGCCCTGCTCGGCGTCATTGCGTTTGAGGGATTCCAGCTGTTCCGCGGCCCCACCCAAGCGGAGTCGGAGACCCAGCAAAAAGAGGACGATAACGAGTATCTGGACATCAACACCCTCAAGGGCGACCCCAACGACGAGGACGACGAGTAGCGAGGGCTGAAGGCGGCCGCAGGATCCCACATCCAGCACCGGCTTCTAAGTGCTGTTTTGTCATCCAGCTACACTTTTCCAAAGTTTTAAGGTGCCTATTTCGACACTTTTCCGTACTTTTACACGGCTGATTTCGACACTTTTCCGGATGAAAGCCGAATAATCACTTGGGAAACCAGCGTCATCCGCGCGTCATTTCGCGGATGGCGCTTGATTTCTGTCCGTACACGTTGATTGACTCCATCGTGCCTGCAAGGAGCGGGCACGTTTTATCCAGAGTCGGGGTAGAGAGTTGGCTCCACGATCCCGACGCCAACCGGCCAAGAGGCACGGTGGCCCTGCCAACATCGATGAAAGGAGTCCGTATGGACAATTTCTCCGTGCACAGCGAGCGCAACTTCCACAACCTGGTCGCACAGCCAAAACGCATGCATCTTCTGGACAAGCCGAACGGCTACGCCTCGGCCATGGTCAAGAGCAGCCTCTCCCACCAGATGCGCTTTACGGTACAGAAGCTCGAGGAAGAACTCTGTGCTGCTGGCAATCCGCATGTGCTGCAGATTAAGTTGTTCGGAGACGACTTGCGTGAGCCGTCTAGCTGGAGGTGCTTTGCCGACGGCGCGTGCGTTGCGGACGGATCCGGCGCCTTTGCCCGCGAGTGCTTCTACGAGGGAGCCGAGGTATTCCTGGACCTATGCCGCGACGCCGTACGCGCGGCCGAGCTGCGCCAGTGGAGCCAGAGGGAGTATGAGCTGTTGAGTGCCGCGCGCGGGATTGCGCTGGCGTAGGCAGACAGACCAGACAGCTCGTCATACTGATTGATGCTTCGATTCAAACAGCAGGGCGGAGTCGCGCTTACAGCCCCGCCGTGCCAAACCGAATGGCGTTCTAAAAGGGCCTACCTCCCCTCCGCCTTCAGCTTCAGCAGCAGGTCGCCCAGCTCGGGGCACTTGCTGGAAAGGCGCGTCTGGGCTCGCTCGCCCATCCCCCATCGCTGACGGATCTCCTGGGCGCGCGGGCTCACGCGATAGTCCCCGTCCATCATCTGCTTGAGCAGCTTGGCGGTCACGCGCGCATCGGCAAGGGCGCTGTGGGCGTGACCCGTCGACTCGTCGAACTCGATGCCAAACCACGTTGCCGCGTCACTCAAAGAGACGCACCCGTGGCTGCCCACGTCCATGATCGAGGTGAAAAACGCCTGCAGGTCGGCCCAGTCCGTAGGAAATGCGGAAAGATCAATATGCTTTGCCTGGCACTCGGTCAAAAGCTGTCGACGATCCGCCCCGCTCCAGCAAACCACCTGGGCGGAGTAGCGACCGATCCAATCGCTGAGCCTTTTGATCACCACATAGAGCGGATCGGCCATCGCGGTGTCCACAGCCGATATCCCCGTAAGCTCGCGGACGGGAAACGCAACGCCTTCGGTAAATTCCGTCTGCACAAACTGCGAGAACTCGCCCATAACGTTGCCGTGGTAATCGAGCTTGACGGCGCCGACCTCGATAATCTCGTTGCGCAGTCCACGGCGCTGGCGCTGCTTTGGCACCGGCGCAAACTCAAAGTCCAGCACAATCTGGCGCGCAAAGTTCGTCGTATCGATAGCCGAGATACCCGGCGTCTTTTCAGCTGACACGGTTGGGCCTTTCTCCGTTGCCTGCCGCTTGCTACATAGGCGGCTACATTGCCGTAAGGATAGGCGCCCGTGCGGACATGAAAGCGGGGCGCAATGCCATGCGCCGGGCGCACGCCATGCAGACGGCCCCAAGAGAATCGCCCGCTCTATTCAAATGCATGAAAAAGATTTAGGCCCGGTGACTTGAATCAGCGGTCATCCCGGGCCCATCAGAGCTCGTAGAGCTCTTGGTTGCTTTGGTCTCGCTCTTCACGGCGCTTATCGAACTTTCCGAGGCACTCAAGCAGCATTCGAAGCATAACAAGTCGCTGCCATTAAGGCGCTGACCTCTTGACCAAGCAACGGCGCTGCCCAGCTATCACCCTTGGGCCGCCGTCAACTTTATTCTATCCGCGAGCATCTGGTTTACCAAATGGATTTTCGGTAAAGGAAGCACGGCACGCCCACAAAACCACTACGCCCCAAGTGCCGCCATGGGAATCACCGCCACGCCGTCGTCGCGTGTGTAGGCAATGCTCCCCTTTCCAACCACGACCGCCAAAAACGCCGGCGCGGCATTCTGGGCGGCAGGATTGGAGAGCACTTTCCTCTCCAGCGCCTTGAGATTTCTCGCTCCATCGTCTGCTTTCGCATCACTCAGCTTGACCTCGATGGCTCCCCAGCGCCCGTCGTGCTCAACGATCAGATCGACCTCAAGGCCCTTCTCATCTCGGAAATAATGGACACTGTTGTCGACACCGCCGTAGGTGGAAAGGAACACGCGCATGTCGCGCAGGACGAGATTCTCAAAGAGCATCCCCAGCGTTTGCATATCGCCAAGCAGCCGCTCAGGGGTAGCCCCCAGCAACGCCGCCGCAAGTGACGGGTCACAGAAGTAGCGCTTGGGGCGCACGCGAACGCGGGCCTTCGAGCGCATGGGCGGCTCCCATCCGCACAGGTCCTCGGTCAGCTTGAGCCTGTTGAAGAGGTCCAAGTACGCAGCGATGGTCCTCTCGTCGGGGCCCGCCTCACCGTACGAGGCGTCCTTTACGAGCGTCTTGTACGTGACAGCCTGGCTCTCGTTCATGGCAAGAGCTCGCAAAAGGCCGTGTGCAAGCTCGGGCGACATGCCCTCGTCCAGCACGTTGACGTCGAGCACCGAGTGCACGTACTGGCTTGCCGTCTCTCGCGCAAGATCTTCCGAAAGCCCAAGATTTGCAGGCCAACCGCCCCTGCAGCACCAGCGGGCGACGTCATCCACCGTGCTCTCGCGACGCTGAGGGGCAAAATCCTCGCCCTTAAAGAGGCTTGCCAGTGACACGAGCGGCTCGCCGTCGCCCGACTCACACAGGGCCATGGGGCGCATTGACAGACGGGCGATCCTACCCGTGCCGGAATGACGAACATGGCTGCGCTCCTCGCTTTTGAGCGCGGTCGAGCCCGTGAGCAAAAGTGTCCCCCGTTCGTTGCCGCTCGCGTCCACGAAACGCCGGGCGGCATCCCAAACCTCGGGCACCTCCTGCCATTCATCGACCAGGTGTGGCGCATCGCCGATGAGCGCCAGGCTTGGGTCGACCTCTGCCGCCGCACGCTGCGCAGGCTCATCGAGCCTGGAGACGGCCGTCCCTCTCTATCACGCGATATGCGAAATTACGCCATTCTCAATGCTGATTTTACGCTACTTTCAATGTAGTTTTTACGCCATGACAGATGTAGTTTTTACGCCATTTTCATTGAAGGTTTTACGCTTGGCATCCTTAGCGCGACGCTCGCTCAACCCCTGACCACCGGATTGCCCGAATTCCGGGATGCTGTCTCCGCTCCAAACAAAAGGCCCCGGCTCGCGATGGAGCTGGGGCCAAAGGTGCAGCATATGCAGTTGATGTTGAGCGTGAACGGCCCATCAGCAATGGCCGTGCGCGCCCTACCCTAGCCGCGGTGACGGGCGCGGCTGTATGGCGTATCCACCATGGGCAGATCGGGACGCAGCTTGCCGTCGAACGCGCGGTAGGCGTTCTGCACGGCGGGCGCCGTGGGGATCGTTGCGATCTCGCCGATGCCCTTGCCGCCGTATGCCACGGGCAACAGCTCGTCCTTCTCCACGTAGATGGCGTGGATATCCGGAATCTCGGGCGCACGGAACAGTCCGAGCGTGCCGTACCTTGCCTGGGGCACGCAGTCCTTGAGCGGCCAGTCCTCGGTCAGCGCATAGCCCATACCCATGAGCACGCCGCCTTCGATCTGACCCTGGATGGAGATGGGGTTGACCACCTTGCCGGAATCGTGCGCGGCATAGACCTCGCTCACGCGGCCGTCATCATCCAGAATGACCACATGCGTGGCAAAGCCGTAGCAGATGTGGCTCTTGGGGTTGGGCACGTCGGCGCCCAGCTTGTCGGTCGGCTCCAGATACACGTAGCCAAACTCGCATCCTTCGAGCGCCTTGATGGCGGCCGCGGGATCCTGAGGATGCATGCCCTGGCCGGCGACGAGCTCCTGTGCGCGCAGCTGATAGGCGTGACCGTCGTCGTACTCAATCTTGACGCCGTCGCCATGCGCGCTCACGGGAGCATCGGGGGCAGGCTTGCCGGCCTCGATGCCAACCATGGCATCGCGCAGCAGAAAAGCGGCACCGCGCACGGCCTCGCCGGTCACGACCGTCTGACGCGAGCCAGACGTGGTGCCGGAGTCGGGAGCGTTCTCGGTGGAGCACTCGCCGTTGGCGATGCAGCGAAGCGGCAGGCCGCATGCCTCGGCAACGTCCTGCAAGAAGACGGTGTTACAGCCCTGTCCAATGTCGGACGTGGCGGCATAGACCACGGCCACGCCGTTCTCGATGCGGATTTTGCAGCGGCCGGCATCGGGCAGGCCCACGCCCACGCCGGCGTTCTTCATGGCGCAGGCAATGCCGGCGTGGCCGGGATGCGCGTAGTAGGCATCCTTGACCTCGAGCAGCGTCTCCTTAAGCGCCGTGGAGCAGTCGGCAATCTGGCCGTTGGGCAGAACCTCGCCCGGCTCGATGGCGTTACGGTAGCGAATCTCCCACGGATCCAGGCCGACCTTCTCGGCCAGCAGGTCGATCAGGCTCTCGAGCGCAAACTCGGACTGGCAAACGCCAAAGCCTCGGTACGCACCGGCGGGCGGGTTGTTGGTGTAGTAGCCAAAGCCGCGAATGTCGGTGTTCTGGTACTTGTAGGGGCCGACGGCATGCGTGCAGGCGCGCTCGAGCACCGGGCCGCACAGTGACGCATAGGCGCCGGTATCAAAGTTGATCTCGCAGTCCAGGCCGGTAAAGTTGCCCTCGGCGTCGCAGCCCAGCGTAAAGGTGCCGTCCATGGCGTGGCGCTTAGGATGGAACGCAAGTGACTCGGCACGTGTGAGCTTGCACTTCACAGGACGCTGGAACTTGTATGCGGCAAGTGCGGCCAGGTGCTGGATGGACACGTCCTCCTTGCCGCCAAAGCCGCCACCCACGAGCATGGTCTCGACGACCACGCGCTCGGGCTCGTTGTCCCAGCCAAACATGTGGGCACACTCTTTGCGCGTGTCGTAGGCGCCCTGGTCAGTCGACTGCACCTTGACGCCATTCTTGTACGGGAAGGCGACGGCGCACTCGGGCTCCAAGAAGGCATGCTCGGTAAAGGGCGTGGTAAAGCGCTGCGTCACGGTGAATGCGCTCTCCGCCAGCGCCTTGGCGGCGTCGCCGCGCGTCACATGGCGGCTCTGGCACACGTTGTCCTTGAGCTCCACCGTGTTGCCAAAGGCAAAGAAGCTGTCATGCAGGCGTGGGGCGTCGGCAGACCTGGCCTCGGCGATGTTGCGCACGGGCTCCAGCGGCTCGTAATCGATCTTTACGAGCTTTTTGGCCTTCTCGAGCGTCGCCTCGTCCTCGGCAACCACCAGCACGATGGCATCGCCCACGCAGCGGGTGATGTCGCCCTGGGCGATCATGACGTCCCAGTCCTGGATAAGGTGGCCGACCTGGTTGACCGGCACGTCCTCGGCGCGCAGGATGCCAACCACACCGGGTAGGGCCTCGGCCTTGGAGGTATCGATGGAGAGCACGCGGGCACGCGGATACTTGGAGCGCACGGCGCTGGCGTAGGTCAGGCCCGGCTGGTCGATCTCGTCGATGTCGTCGGGGTACTTGCCCTCGCCGAGCACCTTCTTGCGCACGTCAATACGGAAGGCGCGCTTGCCCACGCCGTAGTCGTCGCCGCGCTCCAGATCCTCGTCGATCTGCTTTTCGCCGCGGAGCACCGCAGCGGCCAGCGCAATGCCCTCGATAATCTTTTTGTAGCCGGTGCAGCGGCAAACATTGCCGCGGATGGCGTACTTGATCTGCTCCTCGGTAGGCTCGGGATCCTCGGCGATGAGCGCTGCACCCGCCATGACCATACCGGGGATACAAAAGCCGCACTGCACGGCGCCCACGGCGCCAAAGGCGTACACAAACGCCTCGCGCACGTTCTCGGGCAGGCCCTCGACAGTCACGATGTCGCGGCCGGCGGCAAGGGCGGTGGTCAGCACGCACGCCTTGACGGCCGCACCGTCCACATGGATGGTGCAGGTGCCGCAGGCGCCCTCGGAGCAGCCGTCCTTGGCGGAGTGAATGTGCAGGTCGTCGCGCAGATAGCGCAGCAGCGGTTTGTTTTGGGTCGTCGTGTGCTCGACGCCGTTAACGGTAAAAGTGAATTCCTGTGCCATGGTGATTCCCCTCTACACGCCGGCGGCGATGCCGGTGCGGTCGTGGATGGCGCCATGCGGGCAGACGACGGCGCACATGCCACACGACAGGCAATCCGCGCCGTCGATATGGGCGCAGTTGTCCTCGATGCGGATAGCGCCGGCGGGGCACTTTTTGGCGCACATGCCGCAACCGATGCAGCTCGTGTCGCAGATCTTGCGCGCAATGGCGCCCTTATCGGTGTTGTTGCAGCGCACCAGTATGTTCTGGTAGCCGGGAACAAAGGCAATCACGCGCTGCGGGCACGCCATGCCGCACAGGCCACAGCCCGTGCACTTGGAGCGGTCCACGCGGGCGACGCCGTCGACCAGTGCGATGGCACCGTGGGGGCAGGCCGTAACGCAGGCACCGCAGCCAATGCAGCCTTCGCTGCAGCGGGCGTCGCCGCCTGCGGAGGCGCAACCGCTTCCGCAGGCAACGTAGGCCACGTTATGTTGAATAGATTTGGCCATAAGAGACTCGCCTATTTCTTAAGAAGGTACGAATAGTTGTCGCGCACAGCCCTGATGGTCAGGCGGACGGCCTCGGGAAGGCCGGTGTTGACGGCATCGACCGAGACGGTGCGGACCGTGCCGGCGACGCGGACCTTAAAGTGATCCTCGTCCACGGCCAGGAAGCCCTCGTTCTCGGAGTTCTCCATGTCCTGCTCGCTCCAGAACAGGGTGAGCTTGTCCTTGTAGGGACGGCCCTCCTGGTAGGGGCAGAACACGGCGCAGTTGCCGCACTCGTTGCACATACCGTCGACGTGGACAACCTGATGCTTGGCCAGGCCCGGCACCTTAATGGCCACGTTGGCGCGGTTGGGGCACACGTCGCAGCAGACCTCGCACACCGAGCCGCAGCCCAGGCAGCGGGTCTTGGTGCAGTTGCGCTTGTCGCGGCACAGCGACCCCTTGCGCTCGTAGCAGGTGCCCTCGCGGCCAGCCTGCTCGTTGCAATCGGCGTACTTGTTAAAGTCCACGCCGGCGATGGCACGGGCGACCTCGGCGGCGTCGGCAATAGCCTCGACCACGGTGGCAGGACCGCGACGGCAGTCGCCCGCAGCCCAGACGCCCTCGACGCCGGTGGAGGTGGCGGCAAGGCGGCCGCGACGGTCGTGCTCAACGCCCGCGGCATCGTACAGGCTGGCGTCGATGCCCTCGCCCACGGCGCAGATCACCGTGGTGGTGGAAAGCTCGACGGTCTCGCCCGTGGCGACGGGGCTGCGACGGCCGCTTGCATCCGGCTCGCCGAGCTCCATAACATCGCAGGTCAGCACGGCGCCGTTAAGTGCCTTGGGCGCCAGTAGCTCGCAGAACTCAACGCCGTCGGCAAGAGCAAGATCGAGCTCTTCCTCGTCGGCAGGCATCTGCTTCTTGGTGCGGCGATACACCAGGCGCACGTTCTTCACACCAGCCAGGCGCTTGGCCACGCGGGCAGCATCCATGGCGGTGTTGCCGGCGCCAATGACTACGACGTCCTCGCCCAGCTCGAGCTTCTCGCCCTTCTTGGCGGCCTCGAGGAACTCCAGCACGTCGAGCTCGGCACCCTCGCCCAAACCCGCAGAGCCGGGCATCCAGGCACCGGTGGCCACGACCACGTCGGTGAAGCCCTGGGCCTTGAGTTCGTCGATGGAATCCACGCAAGCGTTGAGCTGCACCTTGGCGCCAAAGGCCAGGCAGAGCTCGGCATCGTGGGAGATATCGTCGCTCGCGATACGGAACTCGGGGATCACATGACGGACCACGCCGCCGAGCGAATCGCGGGCCTCGAAGATGGTGACGGGCACGCCGGCACGCGTCAGGAAGAACGCCGTCGCCAGACCGGCCGGGCCGCCGCCGATAACGGCTACGTTGTGCTCGCCGTCGTTGGCGATGGCCTGGGCGCGCAGCTTGGGCAGCACGGCGGTCATGGCCTCGCGGGCGGCCTTGAGCTTGCTGGCGCGAATCTGGGCGCCCTCGGGCTCGTAGAACGCACGCTCGCAGGCACGGCCGCAGGGATGCGGGCAGATGGTGCCGGTAATGAACGGCAGGGCGTTGCGCTCGATGATGATGTTGAGTGCGTCCTCGTAGCGGCCCTCGTCAACAGCCGCCAGATAGGCGGGAATATCCTGCTGGATGGGGCAGCTCGTGCGGCACGGCGTGGTAAAGCAGTCGGAAAGCGGGCTCTTGCCGGCGACCTTGCGGTCGGGCAGCGGGCGCAGCGGCTTCTTGTAGAGCGGGTTGGTGAGCGAGTCGGTCTGAATCGCGGTCACGGCCTCGAGCGAGACGCCCGCAAACGGCTTGCCATCCAGGTCGGTAAACTCGCCGGCCATCTGGCTAAAGCGCTCGTAGCCACCGGGCTTGAGCACGTCGGTCGCCAGGGTAACGGGCCAAATGCCGGCATCGTACAGGGCGCGGATGTTGTAGACCGTGGCGCCGCCGGAGTAGCTGATGCGCAGTTTGCCATCGAACTGCTCGGTAATGCGGCGGGCAGCCTCGATAGTCAGCGAGAACAGCGAACGGCCAGACATGTACATCTCGGTAGAGGGCAGCTCGTTCCTCGTCACGTCGACGGGGAACGTGTTGGTCAGCTTGACGCCAAACTCCAAGCCGCGCTCGGCGCACAGGGCAATCAGGCGCTCGAACATAGGCACGGCATCGGCCCACTGCAGGTCCTCGCGGAAGTGCGTATCGTCGAAAACGATGTAGTCAAAGCCCAGCTCGTTGAGGCGCTGACGTGCAAACTCATAGCCCAGCAGCGTGGGGTTGCACTTGATGTAGGTGTTGAGGCCCTTCTCGGTGATCAGATAGGTCGCGATGCGCTCGATCTCCGCCGGCGGGCAGCCGTGCAGGGTGGACTCGGTGATGGAGTTGGAGACGCGCGCCGGGATGGACTCGACAAATGCGGCGTCGACATGCTCAAACTTGTCCAGGTTAGCGAGCGCCCAGGTGCGGCACTCGTTCCAAACCTCGGAGCCGCTGGCGTCCTTCATGCCCTCGATGTAGGCGTCGACCTTGGGGCTCTTGATGCCCTCGAGGTCATAGCCCACGGACATGTTGAAGACAAAGCCGTCCGGGCTTCCCAGGCCGTACTCGCGAGCGATGAGGTGGCAGGCGAACCATGCCTTCACGTACTCGGCAAAGGCCTGCGGAACCTCGAGCTCGGTCGACCACTCGCAGTTGTAGCACTCGTCCTGTGCCACGATGCAGGGCTTGTTCACACACTTGGAGAGCTCCTCGCCGTCCATAACCTGAACGGTCTTGAGCTCAAAGAAGCGGGAGCCGGCCACGTAGGATGCCACGATGTTCTGGGCAAGCTGCGTGTTGGGGCCGGCGGCCGGGCCAAACGGGGTCTCGATGCGCTCGTCAAAAATGGGAAGCGCGCCCTCCTGGTTGGCCGTGACCATCTTGCGCACGCCAAAGATGGCGCCCTGAGTCTTGTGCTCCTCGATGATCCAGTTCATCAGTTGCGAAAACGGGATCGGCCTCATGATGTCGCTCATAATGAGCTCCTCTCTGTAACGCCCGGCGAGACCGCGCGGCGGGCGCAAATACGGTGTAGCGCTAGCACAGCGCCGGCGACCCCGCGGAGGTCGCCTATACGCGCGTCGGATGCGGCGAAACATCCGGCGCGCGTGAATCTACTTGTAATTAGTAGGCGCGATCGTTGAGCGTGCTCCAGAGCTTCTTGGACTCAGCCATGGTCCACGCGTTGATCTTGTCCTCATCGATACCGACAAACTCGCGATCCTTGTACAGAACCTTGCCGTTGATGATGGTGGTGCGGCAGTTTTTGCCCATCATGCCAAAGAGCATGTGGCCGTCGATGTTCTCCTCGCTCAGCGGCGTAAAGGGCTTGTAGTCCATGACGATGACGTCGGCAGCGGCGCCGGCCTCGAGCACACCGAGCTTGCGATCGAAGTACTTGCTGGCCATCTTGGCGTTGTTCTCGAACAACATGGTCATGGCCTCGCACCAGCCCACGTTGGGCATGGCGGCGTTGTGGCGCTGAATGATCAGGAAAACCTTGAGGCTCTCGAGCATATCGTGGGTGTAGGCGTCAGTACCCATGCACACGGGGATGCCGCGGCGGAAGAACTCGAGCACGGGGGCGCAGCCCACGGCGTTGCCCATATTGGATTCGGGGTTGTTGACCAGCCAGGTGCCGGACTCCTTGACGATGTCCATCTCGGCGGGCGTCACGTGGATGCAGTGACCCAGCATGGTGTCGGGACCGAGCAGATTGTGCTGCAGCAGGCGCTCGACGGGACTGATGCCACCGCGGTTGAGGCGGGAGTCCCACACGTCATTCATGCCCTCGCACACATGGATGTGGAAGCCGGTCAGGCCGTTGTTGGCCTCAGCCATCTTATCCATGGTCTCGTCCGACAGCGTAAAGGTGGCGTGACCGCCAAACATGGCGGCAATCATGTGGTTGTCGTTTTCGCGACGCTCCTTGGCGGCCCACTGGGCGAACTCGGCGTTCTCGGCAATGGCCTGGTCGCACTTTTCCTGACCGCGGCGGTCGGAGACCTCGTAGCACAGGCACGAACGCATGCCCAGCTCCTGAGCTGCATCCTTAATGGTAAAGAGGCTACCCGGAATCTCGCAGAAGCTCGCGTGGTGATCGAAGATCGTGGTGACGCCGTCGCGGATGGAATCCAGGATCGTGGCATAGGCGCTGGCCTTGGTGCCGTCGAGCGTCAGGTTGTCGTCAATCTTCCACCACTGCTGCTCAAGATTCTCCAGGAAGTTGGTGGGGTTGCAGCCCTTAATGGCAAGGCCGCGGGCCAGACCCGAGTAGATGTGGGTATGGCAGTTGATAAGTCCGGGCATGATGAGGTTGCCCTGGGCGTCGACGTACTCGGCATCCGGGTACTTAGCCTTGAGCTCGCACTCGGGGCCCACTTCGACGATCGTATCTCCGTCAATGGCGACCGCACCGTTGGGAATGAACGGAGTCTGAGCGTTGCGGGTAAAGACGGAACCGTTAGCGACCAGAAGCATAAATGCTCCCTTCAACATCAGAGGCGGGGTTTGACACCTCTGACATGGCGGAAGTGCGAAGCGCCGGCCTACACCGGAAACGGGCCCTCTCCCGTCAACGCTTCACCAAAGGGACAAGCCCTTTGAAGTGCGGCCTATCGCCGCATGACGTCGGCGGACGAGGCGATACGTCCGCCGACGAATAGCACCGAATTGGTTACTTCTTGCTCTCAGGCAAGACCAGATCCACAGCGGCATCCTTGGCGGCATCGATGTGCTGAGCCACGACCGGCGTCTGCGGAAGGATCAGGTTAAGGACAATGGCCATGATGGCGGTGGGGGTCACGGCGTTGGAGCCGATGACGGTGGACACCCAGGTGGGCATGCCCTCGCCGGCAAGGCAACCGCTGGCCATCCAGATACCCAGGCCAAAGACAACGGAGGTACCGACGATGGTGGTAGTACGCTGCGTGAGGCCCTCGCGGGTGAACATGCGCACACCGTTCATGGTGATGGTGCCAAAGACGCCGACGGTCGCGCCGCCGATGACAGGCTGCGGGATGGCGGAGAGCACGGCAGAGAGCTGCGGGAACAGACCGGCGATGGCAAAGACGGCCGCGATGATCACAAAGACCCACTTGTTGACGACCTTGTTGGAGCAGATGATGCCCACGTTCTGGCCAAGAGCGCTGGTGGGAAGACCGCCCAGCAGGCCGCCGACCATAGAGGTGAGGCCCTGGGACACGATAGCACCGGAGAGCTCGCGCTCGGTGGGCATACGGTCGATGGAGCCCAGGCAGGCAGCAGAGACGTCACCGATAACCTGAATGGCAACCATGGGGAACACGACGGCGAGGGTAATGCAGACCTCGGGATCAAACTCGAGCGCGTAGGGCATGAGCTTGGGAAGGGCGAAGACCTGAGCGGTGGCGACGCTGGAGAAGTCGATCATGCCAAAGGGGATGGAGACGATCATGCCAACGATCATGCCAAAGAATACGGAGCCCAGCTTGAGCGTGCCCTTGCCAAAGTTGGCGAGCGCAAAGACGACGGCAAAGGTGATAAGAGCGACGCACCATGCCTGCGGGGTGCCCCACAGCGGCGTACCCATACCGCCGGCCATGTACTTGACGGCCGTGGGATAGAGAGAGACGCCAATGGAGAAGATGACCGTACCGGTCACGACGGGCGGGAACAGCCACTTGATCTTGCTGTAAGCCAGACCAAAGAGGACCGCGACGGCGCCGCCGACGATCTCGCCGCCCAGCAGCGCACCAAAGCTAAAGCCCGAGGCACCCATGGCCTGGAGGGCCGGGAGGAACGCGAACGAAACGCCCATGACGATGGGCAGGCCGCCGCCGATGCGACGGAAGGGGGCAAAGGCCTGAAGGGCCGTGTCGATTGCCGAAAGAATGAGCGCGACCTGGATGATGTCGGTGCTCTGCTGGCTATTAAAGCCGTAGACGCCGGCCATGATGACCGCCGGGGTGATGATACCGGCAAACGAAGCCAGTACGTGCTGAAGGGCACACGGGATCATTTCCTTAACGGGAGGCATGCCTTCACGAGTGAACAGGGCTTCAGTGCCGTTCTTAACCGTCTCCTGGGTCATTTGACCACCAATCCTCGAAATAGTTGTTTTCGCATCTAACGCTCTATTGTGACGCAGTGCGGGGTTGAGGTTGTGCCTTCGTTGCATATCGTATTAAAGATGATTCTCATTCTCAATAATAATTTTTTGTTATCAGACTATTCTTGAGCTGAGATAACGCATTTCCGCAGGTCAGGAAAGTGTCTGGTCAAAATAACATCTAACTTTTCTTTTGGTCAACCGTTTACCGCCAAATTCCTACCGTTCGTCTGTATTACGCAATGTACCTGCGGATATACGAGATGATGAGCAGCGTGTTACCATGATAAAAAATTGTTATGAACACTTCGATAGAACCCAAAGGAGTTGCCCGTGAACGAGACCGTACGTCGTTTTTTGCCGATGGTCGATTTCCTGGAGCAGGTACTCGGTAAGAACAGCGAAATCGTGCTGCACGATTTCTCGGATCCCGACCACGCCATTGTCGATATTCGCAACGGCATCGTGAGCGGCCGCAAGGTCGGCGGCCCCGCCACCGATCTGGCGCTCAAGATCATGCACGACGCCAAGTATCGCGACCTGCCGTTTATTACGGGCTATAAAGGGCGCGGCGCCGGTGGCAAGACGTTGGAGTCCGCGACGTTCTTTATCCGCGAGAATGGCGAGATCGTCGGTATGCTCTGCGTCAACACCGACCTCTCGACCGTGCGCTCCATCAACGCCATGGCGCAGCAGCTCATGGCGTGCTTCGACGCGGGACCCACGCGCACGGAGCCCGCCCCTATCGAGGTCGAAAGCCTTTCGGAGTCTACACAGGAGCTTATCGACCGCAGTATTTCCGAGTTGCTGAGCGCTCGCGGGCTGGATGTAGCTTCGCTTGGTCAGAGCGACCGCGTGGACGTCATTCGCCACCTCAACGGCAACGGGGTGTTCATGCTCAAGGGCGCCGTGGCCTGCGCCGCCACCGCGTTGGGCATCTCGGAGCCCAGCGTCTACCGCTACCTGCAAAAAGTCCGCAAGGAAGGCTAAACGTGGTCCCTTGGGGACGAGGGGAAACGGATTATTTTTGTCGCATCGCTTGATAAAAGACCCTGCAGCTCGCACTGCAGGGTCTTTTTGCATGTCATGTTTTGTTTTCGCCAACGCCTTAGAGAGCGGCGACGACCTCGATCTCGACCAGACCGCCGGCCGGAAGGGCGGCAACCTGGAAAGCGCTGCGCGCGGGGAACGGAGCCTCGAACTTGGAGGCGTAGATCTCGTTCACGGCAGCGAAGTCGGCGATGTCGGCCAGGTAGACCGTGGTCTTGACGACATCGGCAAAGGTGGCGCCGGCAGCGGTCAGCAGGGCCTCGACGTTAGCAAGGGACTGCTTAGCCTGGGCCTCGACGCCCTCGGGCATCTTGCCGGTTGCGGGGTCGATGCCCAGCTGGCCGGACAGGAACACCATGTTGCCGGTCTGGATGCCGGGGGAATACGGGCCAATAGCTGCGGGTGCGTTATCGGAAGACACGACGGTCTTGCTCATGTTTTTCTCCTTACGATCAATTGAGAGAGCGTGAGCGCGGTGTTCACACCGGGAGGCACAATTCGGTCTGAACACCGCGCTTGATTTGGGATAGTACTCAAGGTTTCCGCGCGATGCAAGATTATTATCACGTTGCGAGAATAATTTATCGCCCAACGGCGCCTGTCGGCCGCTGAACGGCATGACCGGACGGTGAAGTTCAAAATGATCCGTTTCCCTCCGTCCCCCATGGATCACCTGATCCGCTGGGGACGGAGGGAAACGGATCATTTTTGCTGCAAGGGCTGCTGAAGACTTTATCCTGCTTGGGCCACAGGGCTCGTCCACCGCAACAGCACCACTATACTTTTGAGTATCTGAGCATTTTGAAAGGCAGGATATGACCGCAACCGCCAGTCGAACCACCAACCGCAGACCCGAGCTCTTGGCCCCCGCCGGAGGCCCGGAGCCCTTTGCCGCCGCACTCGCTGCCGGGGCAGACGCCATCTACTGCGGCATGGGCAGCTTCAACGCCCGCCGCAAGGCCACCAACTTTACCGACGAGGCCTTTGAGCAGGCCTGCCGTGCTGCACACCTGGCCGGGTCGCGCGTCTACGTCACGGTCAACATCGTCATCAAGCAGTCCGAGATGGGCGATGCGCTGCAACTCATCCATCGCTGCTCCACGCTGGGCGCCGACGCCTTCATTATCCAGGACTGGGGCCTGTTCTTTGAGGTCAAGCGCACCATGCCCGGCATCGAGACGCACATCTCGACCCAGGCGAACATCCACGATGACCGTGGGACTATCTGGTGCCGCGAGCAGGGCGCCGACCGCGTGACTCTCTCGCGCGAGCTCTCCATCGACGAGATCACCGCCATTCACAACGCCGCGCCCGATGTGGACCTGGAGGTCTTTAGCCACGGTGCCATCTGCTTTTGCTACTCGGGTCTGTGCCTGCTGTCGAGCTTTGCCATGGCGGGCCGCTCGGCCAACCGCGGCATGTGCGCTCAGCCCTGCCGCCTGCCTTACGAGCTGATCGACGAGAACGGCCGCTCGCTCTCCCCTGCCGGTCGCGAGCGCGCGCTGTGCCCGCGCGACACCAACACTTCGCAGCTTGTTCGCCGTCTGTATGACGCCGGCGCCGCATCGCTCAAGCTCGAGGGCCGCATGAAGGCCCCCGATTATGTGTACTCCATCGTCGACGTGTATCGTCATCAGATTGATGACATACTGGCCGGGGTCGCCGTAGATAAGGACGAGGACGCCGCTCGCCAGCGCCAACTCAAGCGCTGCTTTAACCGCGACTTTACGCACGCCTACCAAGACGGTACCTCGGGTGACGAGATGATGAGCTACGAGCGCTCCAACAACCGCGGCCAGATCGTGGGCACAGTGCTCGGCAGCCGCCTGGCCAACCGCGACGTGCGCGGGCTCAAGCCCGACGACCGCCGTCGCCGCGCTGCCATCGCCCGTATTGAGCTGTTTGAGCCCGTGGGCAAGGGCGACCTGCTGGAGCTTCGTCACGACGATGAGTTTGACCAGTTCCTAACCACCATCGCCGCCGATGATGCCGCCGCAGGCGACATCATCGAATGTCGCGTGCCCCGTAGCATGCCCAAGGGCTGCCGCGTGCGCGTGATTCGCAGTCAGCGTGCCATTGACGCCGCCGGCGCCGCGCTCAAGCGCGATGTGCTGCGCCGCCGCGCCGTAGACGTGTCCGTTGTGGCGCGTCTGGGCGAACCGTTTGCCGTTACGCTCACCTGCTGCGACGACCCTTCGCTTACGGCCACGGCCACGGGCTTTACCGTCGAGGCTGCCAAGACCCGCGCCGTCGAGGCATCCGATCTGGTGGAGCACGTCGGGCGCATGGGCTCCTCTCCCTTTGAGGCTGCGAGCTTTGAGGTGGCGCTCGATGAGGGCTGCGGCATGGGCTTCTCCGCTGTGCACAAGGTGCGCGCCGCCGCCTGCAAAGCGCTGGAGAAGGCCATTCTGGCACCGTATGAGGAGCGCGCGAAAACGCTCGAGTTGCCGGTACTCGACAAATGTACACGCCCCATGCCCGAGCACTACCGCGATGAGCCGCAGATCTGCGTCACCGTCACCTCGCTCGAGACCGCCGAGGCAGCCCGCGCGGAGGGTGCAACGCGCATCTACATGACCACCGACGCGCTCGATGCGGCCGAGCTCTCCCCCGCCGATGCGTTTGAGCAGGGCATCGTACCCGTACTCGACGAGGTCTGCCGCGCCGTTGACCACGAGCGCGTCGATCCCTGGATCAATGCCGGAGCCACCGTCGCCGTCGGCAATATCTCCGAGCTCGCCGTAGCCGCGCAGGCCGGCGCCACGGTCGAGATTCGCTCTTGCCTGCCGGTGCACAACACGCCCTGCATGGAGGCGCTTGCCGAGCGCGGAGCCGGTGCGTTTTGGCTCTCGCCCGAGATCACGCTCGACGAGATTGTCTCGCTCGGCGCCGCCGCGCCCGCGGCTCTGGGCATCACCGTCTTTGGCCGCCCCCGGGTCATGACAAGCGAGCATTGCATTCTGCAGGTTGCCAACGGCTGCATCCACGATTGTGCCAACTGCCGCCTGCGTGCCCGCAAGCTCTCGCTCAAGAATATCGACGGAAAGGTCATGCCCGTCCGCACCGACATCCACGGCCGCTCTCGCCTGTACGATGCCTACCCCATCGACCTCACGCCGCAGGTTCCTCAGCTGCTCGATGCCGGCGTGCGTCGCCTCATGGTGGACGGAACACTGCTCGAGACGGATGAGGTGGGCCGTGCCGTCGCCCGTGTCCGTCGTGCCGTCGAAGCAGCGCGGGCCGGCCGCAAGCCCGCCGCCCGCCTACGCGGGGCGACCTCGGGCTGCATGTTTGTGGGAATCAGCTAACCGAAAGGCTTACACGTGAACGAAGAACCTCAAGTCCTCTACTGCGACGCCTGGCTCATGGCCATCGACAAGCCCGCCGGCATGATCGTCCACGGCGACGGCACCGGCGAGCGCACGCTCACCGACTACGCCAGCGACCTGCTGCTGGCGATGGGCGACGGCTTTGCCGCGACCGACATGCAGCCGCTCAACCGCTTGGACCGTGACACCACCGGCGTGGTGTTGTTCTCGCTCGACAAGCAGACGCAGCCCGCCTTTGACCAGATGGTCATCGACCACGCTTTCGAAAAGCACTACCTGGCGCTCGCCGAAGGCAAAATCGACTGGAACGAAAAGCTCATCGACAAGCCCATCGCCCGCAACCGTCACGACAGCCGCAAGATGCGCGTCGGCGCCAGCGGCAAGCCGTCTCAGACGCGCGTGAAGGTGCTCAAGCGTCTTAAGAGCCGTCGTGGCCTGCCCACGCGCTCGTATATCGATGTCGAGCTGCTCACCGGCCGCAAGCACCAAATCCGTGTGCATCTGGCAAGCGAGCGCCATCCCCTGGTTGGCGACGACCTGTACGGAACGCCGCGCCCCTGCGGCCTGATGCTCCATGCCCACAGCGTGTCCTTTACGCATCCCGTAACCGGTGAGCACATCCACATCGAAGCCCCCTGCCCCTGGGAGCCCTAAACCACCACAATGGGGACAGGCACCTTGGTGGTGGCTTTGGCCTTGCCCTGTCGCTAGACCGTGATGACGTTGTCCATCGACTGGTACTTGGCTGGCACCTCGCCCGCGGTAATAATCGTTGCGTCGCGGAAGTCCGCGAACTTGACGGGCGCCACCATGCCGAATTTGCTGGCGTCTGAGATTACGAAGCGTTTGGCGGTATGGCGCATCGAGATACGCTTGACTTGCGCTTCCTCGATATCCGGTGTGGTGAGACCTTGCTCGGCGGCGATGCCATTGGAACCCCAAAAGCCGCAGTTGAAGTTATAGCGGTCCAGGGTTGCCAAGGCGTCGGGACCGACGAGCGCCTCGGTCTCGGGCTTGAGCTCGCCGCCCAGCACCACGGTGCGCATGCCGCGCAGAGCGAGGTGCTGAGCATGGAGCACAGAATCGGTCACATAGGTGACGCCCTCAAGGCGCGGAAGATGCTCGATGAGCCTAAGCGTCGTCGAACCTGAATCGATGTACACAAAGCCCTCGGGCTCCACAAGCGCCGCCGCACGGGCGCAGATGCGCTCCTTGTCATCGTTATGGAGATCACTGCGCTCGCTGATCGTCAGGTCGCGCGTCACGTGCGCGCGCTCCAGACTCGTCGCGCCTCCGTGCACCTTGGCGATACGGTGTGCGCGGTCGAGCGTCTGCAAGTCGCGCCGAATGGTGGACGGTGTCACGCCCAGGGCTTCAGCAAGCTCCGGTACGGTAACCGAGCCGGCCTGCTGCACCATCGACACGATTGCGTTGAGCCTATCTTCCGCAAGCATCGCTTACTCCTCCTCGGGGTACACGACTCCCCAGTCGGCGCGAAGCTTGGTCATAAGCTCCATAACATCAGAAGCATAATCCAGCAGCTCGCGCTTCGAATCATCGCCGGCAACGGCCTTCTCCAGGTCGGCCATCTCGTAGCACAGTGCGTAGGCTTCGGTGCCAGCGTGGACCTCCTCACGGTGACCGTCCGCAGTCCACACGATGGTCGCATGGTCGGCGCGCGGATACTCGTTGACCTCGATATAGCACTTATCGAAGCTGATAACCGAGCGCTTGGGCTGCTTGGAGTGGAGCGTAAGGCTCACGACGCCCAGCTGCTGCTCGGCGTTACGGCAGACAATGCCGCCCGCAACGTCGACACCGGTCTCACAGGTATTGCCCAGCGAGACGACCTCGGCGGGTTGGCTGGCCATAAATAGGCGCATGACGGAGAGCGCATACACGCCAATGTCGAGCATGGCGCCGCCGGCAAGACTACGGTTGTAGAAGCGGTTGGTCAGGTCACCGTACTCCTTATAGCTGCCAAAGTTGAGCTGGGCGAGGTTCATGCGGCCAAAGTCGCCTGCATCCATGCGACGGCGCAGCTCCTGATACAACGGCATGTGGAGCACCGTGGTGGCATCCATAAGGACCACGTTGTGCTCGTCGGCGATGGCACGGGCCTCGTCGAGCTCGGCAGAGTTGAGGGTAATGGCCTTCTCGCAGAGCACGTGCTTGCCGGCAGCCAGCGCGGCACGCAGATAGGTGATATGCGTGTTGTGCGGCGTGGTGATATAGACGGCGTCGATGTCCGGATCGGCGTAGAGGTCCTCAACCGTCTCGTACACCTTCTCGACACCATACTGCTCGGCAAAAGCCTGGGCCTTGGACGGCGTACGGTTGGCGACACCCGCGAGCTTGCGACCGGCCAGAGCGAGGGACTGCGCCATTTGGTTGGCGATAACACCGCAACCGATCACGGCCCAGCGGAGCTCGGGTGCCGTAAAGATGTCGTTAGGGAACGGCTTGTCCTGAACCGAAGCGAACGCCGCCTTTGCGGCTGCCGCGGAGTCGAGTGGAACCTGCTTGGAATCTGCCATGAATGCCTCCTGCGTCGTGAAAAGTCTTTCAATTCTGACAGCTATATATTCGCACAAATACGCGTGTATGTGCGTACTTCTGCGTATATAACCGCCAAACGGTCAAAATACAACCGCAGACGGCGCATATACACGCATGATCACGCAATCCTGCGCACGCAAATACGCACAAATGCGCACTAATCATTGCTCAGAGACGGGGAATTCTACTTAGAACTTCAAAGACAGGATGATCCGCTTCACCACGTCACTCATGGCGCGCTGCAACTCTAAGGACCGTCCCAAACTGCCGACAGAAAAGGAACGTCCCCAGGCGCCGGCATTTCAAGAGCACTCATTTAAGTCTGTCCCCAATGAGTGGGAGTAATCAGAGACCCTTTGCGAGGGAGGTCGGAAACGGCCTCCCTCGTTTTTATTCATGGACTTTAGTCCGTGCCGCACGGCACGCGCGGCATAGAAAGCCACCCGCTCAGCGGGTGGAGGCCAATTTCCGCTACGCGACAAAAACCTTCCCCCTAGCATGAGGATTGTTCAGATCATCATGCTAGGGGGAATGTGATTGCTGTGGCCCAGAAAGCCGACAGCCTCGCGCACACGAAATGGCTATGCAAGTACCGCATCGCACCGAGGTCAAGCTCGTCGCCGCCATCGCCGAGAAGCACCCCAAGGTGCGCTTTGCCGTGAGCTACACCTCGGCCTACGCCGACCTTTACGACCGCATGGAGCAGGCCCTGCGCGAGCGCGTGGCCAACGCGGTGGAGATCGTCCGCTCCGACATCAGCCCCGCGCTTCTTGTCCACACCGGTCCAAACCTCGTGGGTGTAGCGGTCCAGGGACTCTAGCGGAGGCGGGGCGTTCTGCCCAAAAACAAATGCAAAAGACGAGCGCTTCTTGCCGCCCAATTGGCAAGAAGCGCTCGTCTTTTCTTAACGCGTTGTATGGCGGAGAGAGCGCAAGTCACGCGAGCGCCCTTCTTGCCAGCTCGGCCGCGCCGAGGATTCCTTGGTCGCCGCCGCAGCCCGGGGCGCAGATGTAGTTCTCCATGTCCTTAAGCTCGGCGGTCTGGATGTAGCCACCCAGATATTCGAGGGTCTTCTTGCGGACGATGCCGTAGAGCTGCTCCTGGTGCATCACGCCGCCGCCGAGGACGATGCGGTGAGGCGAGTACATGAGCACGAGGTTCGCACACATCTGCCCCAGATAATCCCCCTCGAGCATCCACACCTCATCGTTGTCCGCGAGCTCGGCCGCGGGCTTTCCCCAGCGCGCGGCGATGGCGGGGCCGGAGGCGAGGCCCTCGAGGCAGCTCGCGTGGCTCGGGCAGACGCAGCGTCCTTCCTCGGTGGGACGGGTCCTTACCAGCATGTGGCCGGCCTCGGGGTGCAGCATGCCGTGAAGGAGCCTGCCCGCGCACATGACGCCCGCGCCCACGCCGGTGCCGATGGTCACGTAGACGGCGTCCTTGAGCCCCCTGCAGCAGCCGAAGACCGCTTCGCCGAGGCAGGCAACGTTCACGTCCGTATCGTAGGCCACCGGAATCCCGAGGGCGTCGGCAAACGCGGCGCGAAGACCATAGCCTCGCCACGCGAGCTTGGGCGTTTGGAGGATGGAGCCGTAGCGCTCGTCGGCGGGGTCGACGCAGGTCGGGCCGAAGGCGCCGATGCCCAACGCGTCCACATCGCGGGCGGCGAACCACTCGATCATCTGCGGGACGGTCTCGGCGGGCGCAAGCGTCGGGGTCTCCATACGGTCGAGGACCTCGCCGTCGCCGGACACCACGGCACAGACCATCTTGGTCCCGCCGGCCTCGAGGGCGCCGAGCCTCATTTGCTTTTCGCTCATGCGATCCTCCTTACAAAGGGACGCCCGCAGTCATGGTCAACCGCGGACGCCCATAACGTTGGCTTGTTTCGAGGCGACCCTACCTGGGCACGCGGTCCTGCCTTGCGGCAAACGGGGCGAGCACGGCGTGCGGTTCGCTTTGGTACCAGTAGGCGACGGTGGAGATGTCGTCCTCGCGCTCGTAGAGCTTGATGTCGTCGTTGCCGAGGTCCTGGAACGTCACGCGCAGGTCCTCCTTGAACGAGATCGGGTCGGGAAGGTGCCACCTGTAGAGGCCGTGCCTGGGCAGCGCGTCGTCGTTGGTCGCGAGCATCGGGTTCGGGTTCGGCTTGCCCGCGCTGAAGCGGTCGCGCGTGGCGTCGCGCGTCGAGCGGTACGGGTAGCCGGCGAACAGTGTGTTGAAGCACTGCGCCTCGGGCAGCGCGTGGGGCGGCCTGTCGAGGAAGGCCCAGGCACCGCCAAAGTAGTCCTCGGCTCCCGTCGAGGTGACCGTGGGGAACTCCTCGTCGCCGTCGAGGAAGAACTTCATCTCGCCCTCGCCCCACCAATAGCGCTCCAGGGCGCACAGGGCCATGTAGGTGCCGACGTAGTAGCCCTTACCGCGCACGCCGTCGAGCACGGTGTAGTCGACGCCCCTGCGGGTGCTGCGCTCGCGGTTAAAACGGGCGTGGAAGTACATGGCGTCGTCCGGCACGTCGGTGAGCGCGTAGTTGAACGTGTAGAAGATGTACTTAATGAACCCGGGGTGCTCGCTCGTAAGCGTGACTTTGGCGTGCTTCCTGAAGGGCATCTCGAAGTAGCAGTTCATGCCGCCCGTCGGGTTCACGCAGATGGGCATCGAGTTGACGATGGCGCGCTCACCGAAGCCGTTGCAGAAGAAGTCGCCGACAGGGCACTCGACCGAGGGGGTCTCCTCGTCGTCCCAGTAGAAGCGCAGCACGAGGTCGCGCATGACGAAGCTGCCGGCGGCGGTCTTGTCGGGGACGGTCATCCAGATGTGGCGGATGATGCCGGGGCCCTCGATGTCCGCGAGCGTGATGGTCTCGCCGGACTCAAGGGGCACGCAGCACGAGCCCTTGCGGCCGACGCCGAGGTGGCTGGCCGACATGGCGGCGTGGCCCTTCTCGCCCGTGATGTTCTCGGGGGTGATGGCGCGGCTTTCTTCACCGCCGTGCATCCACACGTCTTTAAGGAACTCTCTCATCGTCGACCTCCTCTATTCGTCGTCTTCGCACTCGGCGGAACTGGCACCGTTCACGTAGACGATCTGCTGGCGCGCCTCGTCGACGAGGGCGTCGAAGTCGAGTTTCTCGTCGGGGCGCGCGAGCGCGACCGTCATGGCGAGCGGGAGGTTGACACCCGCGATCACGTGGATCCGGTCGGAGGCGAAGCGGGAGAAGCGCTGGTTCACGCTGCCGCCGAGCGCGTCGGTAAGGACGACGACCTCGTCAGTGCCCGAAAGCGCCGCCTCGACCGCCGCGTCGAGCCCCTCGCCGTTGTCGTTCACGTAGGCGCAAACGGCGGTGACGGCGTCGCTCTTCCCCGTAAGGAACTCGAGGGTGTCCTTGAAGCCCTGGGCGAGAAGGGAATGGCTCGCCACAACTATCTTTCTCATTGATTCACCAATCTCTTGGGTCGAAGCTAGGCGAGGATGCCGGCGGCGGAGGCGACCATCGCGAGGACGATCACCACGAGGATGAGGGCCGTCATGCTCGCGTTCTTCTTGGTAAGAAGGTAATACGCGCTTCCCGTGATGGCGGCGGGGATCATGGCAGGCAGGATCTTGTCGAGCAGCGGCTGAATCTCCATCGAGACGTCGCCGAAGCTGAAGCTAATCGGGCAGGTGACACCGATGACCGAGGCGATGAGGCAGCCGACCACGGTGAGGCCGAGCACGGAGGCGGCGGCAGTGAGGTTGGGAAGCTTCTCGCTGAAGTCGGTGACGAGCTTCACACCCTGCTTGTAGCCGAACTCGAGGGCGTGCATGCGGACCCAGAAGATGGCCAGGATGAGCGCGAACCAGATGCCGGCTCCCACGGGGTTGCCCTCGATGGCCATGTAGGCGGCGATGGAGCCCATGATGGTCGGGATCATGGTCATGAGCAGGGAGTCGCCGACGCCGGCGAGCGGTCCCATGGTGCCGATCTTCAGGTCTTGGACGGCGTCCGCCGCCGCGAGGCCGTCACGCTCCTCCATGGCCACGCAGGCGCCGAGGATGATGGCGGCGAGCCAAGGCTGGGTGTTGTAGTAGCGGAAGTGGTTGTTGAGCGCTTGCTTATAGTCCTCGTCGTTCGTGTAGATCTTCCTCAGGATCGGCGAGAGGGCGTAGGCGACCGAGGCGCCCTGCTGGGTCTGGTAGTTGAAGGTGCACACGCTCATGAGCCAGCGTCAGTTCGCGTTGCGCAGGTCCTTCTTGGTGACCTTATAGCCGGAGGGCTTGCCCTCGGCGACGGTGATGTTCTCGTTTTCCATGGTTACTCATCCTCTCCGATGAAGGCGTCTGCGGAAGCGTGGGCGGTGAGCTCGGCGTCCTTCTCGGCACGCTGATAGAACGCGATCGCGAGGGCAACGCCGACGATGGCGGCACCGATGATGGGCACGTTCAGGAAGGCCGAGAGGAAGAAACCGGCGAGCAGGTACTGGAAGTACTTGGCGGTTGGCATGTAGCGGAGCAGCATGGCGATACCGATGGCCGGGAGCATCTTGCCGGCGAGGGTGAGGCCGGAGAGGAACCACTGGGGCATGACCTCGAGGAGCCAGTTGACGGCGGGCTGGCCGAGCGTCACGGAGACAAAGACGGGCAGGGCGGCGCACAGGCCGAAGAGCGCGGGGCAGACCCACAGGATGGCGTTCATCTGATTGAACTTACCCTCGTTGCAGAACTTCTGGGACTTCTCGACGACAAAGCCGTTGAGGATCTTGACGACGACGTCGAGCTGGATGCCGAGCATGCCGACCGGCAGGCCGATGGCGAGGCCCGTGTCGGAGCCCAGGGTCACGCCGTAGGCGGTGGCGATGATGGCCATCGTGCCGTAATCGGGAATCGACGAGCCGCCGAAGCCCGCGACGCCGAGCTGCATGAGCTGGATGGTGCCGCCGATGACGAGGCCGGTCTGCCAGTCGCCCATGACCACGCCGGTGATAAGGCCCCAGAAGACGGCATAGTTGACGAAGATCATCGGGATGCCGTAGTAGTCCACGTGCTTGATGAAGGCAAGCAGGGTCAAAAGGACGACCTGCAGGATAGTGAAGTTGACCATGATCCCTCCTTAGATGAGGTCGGCGACGGAGACGGGCTTGTCGGCGGGCACGAACTGTGCCGTCACCTTGACGCCGTGGGCGATGAGCGCCTTGTAGCTTTGGACGTTCTCGGCAGAGGCATAGGCGCGCTGGGTGAGCTGGACGCCGCCCTCCTTGACAAGAGAGCCGCCGACGATCAGCGACGGGAGCTCGATGCCCGACTCGACCAGGTGAAGCATCGTCTCGGGTTCCTTGGCGATGACAAAGACCTTCTCGCGGTCGTACTTGCCCGCCGCGAAGTTCTTGAGCGCGGTCTCCTCGGAGATGATCGAGACGGCCATGCCCGCGGGGCGCGCCATCCTCATGGTGGACTTCAGGACCTCGTCGCCGGCGACCTTGTCGTCGATGACCATGACTCGGGTTGCGCCCGACACCGGGGCCCACTGCGTCACGATGATGCCGTGAAGCAGGCGATTGTCGATTCGTGCCATAACAACACTCATGTTTGCTCCTATCAAATCAAGTTTTTCATTCAGCACTGCCTTGGCGCTATCCGGATTCGCGCCGGGCGAGGGATTATCGGATTATTGAAGACGCGCGGTCAGCTCGTGACGGCGCGGGGGGTCACTCGTCGAACAGGAGGCTCGAGGAGCCGAGACGCTCCTCTCGCGCCGGGGCGGCGCTCACGCTGATGTAGTCGAAGACGTAGGCGATCTCGCTTACAGGAACCTCCACGCGATAGCGCGTCGAGATGCTCGAGAAACTCTGCCTGAAGGACTCGATGAAGTCGGCGTGCTCTTCCTCGAAGCGATCCTGGCCGACGTAGGTCTCGATGGGGTTGCGGGTGACGAGGCGCTCGACGAGGCAACAGAGGTGGACGTAGAGCCCAATGATGGCGTTGCTGCTGATCTTCTCGCCCGTTCTGCGCTGAAGCTCGTGCACGGCGCTCTCGATCTCGTGGAACAGCCGCTCCGGATCGAGGATGGTGATGGAGCGGATAACGTTCTGCAGCGTCATATTCGAAAGCAGCTTCTCGTGGAAAGAAGCGAGCTCGGAGACGTCGAGCCACCTGCCGAACACGGCATCGACCTTCGAGGCGGACGCCGTCGACATAATGTCTTCGAGGGCGACGAAGGGAACGGAGGCAATCCTGGGGTCTCCCGTGCCGATGACGGCGCAGACGCGGTGCTCGGAGAAAACGGCGTCGTTCGACCCGTTCGCGGCAAGCTGCTTGAAGGGCCTCGTGAGCAGGCGCGCGCCTATGGTGCGCGGGAGGCTCTGCGAGACGAGCTGACGTATCCTCTCGGCCGCGTCGACCCCGGACTCGGAGCAGAAGACGATGGCGTCCTCACGGTTGACGCGCTCGATTACCTTGCAGTGCGTCACGCACACGGCGGTCGCATCGCCAAGAACCTCGGCGATGGACTTGCCGCCGAGCAGCCCGGACCCGATCTCGAGCGCGAGCCCGGTGGAGACGTTGTTCACCACCCCGATGGTGGAGTCGGTAACGTTCTCGAGGGCCTTATAGGCCTCCTCCAAAGAGCCCATGTCAACAAGAAACACGACCCCGGTGCAGTAGGAATGGCGGTCGACGAGGCGCTGGAGCGGACCGACGATGTCCTTCAGCTGCTGGTCGTAGGGCATGTCGACCGCCTCGTACACATGCACGCCGAGCATACGGTTCGCCGCGTCGGCGATGCTCGTCGCCGTCGAGTAGCCGTGTGACAAGATGACGCAGAGCGTCCGAAGGGCCTTCGCGTCGCGAGACTCCGATGCGACGCACAACGTCAGAAGCGTCTTCGTGAAGTGATCGAGCGAGATTCCGAGCGCCCCTTCCATGTCTGCGGCGACCTGATCGGAGACGCTCGAGGCAAACGGCAATTCGGAGGTCACGGCACCGAGGAGATGGGAAATTTGCTCCGCACAGGCAGACTTTCGCTTAGCCAGGCCGATGCCCGGCCACAACTGCAGGCAAATCTCCTGGGCCAGTAGAAAAGTGACCTTCCTCGAAAGCTCGATGCCATAAGAAGAGCCTGCGTCGGCAAGGACCGCGCCCACGACGCGCTCGAAGGCGCGCGACCTCGATGAGGCGACGCCGTGGCCGAAGATCAAGTGATCCTCAACGCCGCGCACAGCGGAGACAGCTTGCGAGACAAGCTCGGAGACAGAGAGCTCCCCGGCGCAGAATCGCTCATCGAGAGAGCACAGGGCATCGAGCGCCTGCTCGACCGGCCCTGTGCTCTCGGCGGCATCCAGGGACGCGTCGATCAGAACGCCATCGTCGGGCTGTTGATCGATCTGCGCAGAGGAGAGGAGCCCGCTGGGAAGAAGATACGGGCGAACGACGACGTAGTCGCCCTCGCGATTGAGGAACGCTTTGGCGCAGCAGTTCGTCACGCAGGCGCGCAAGCCGGCGATGTTATCGGAAAAGTCCGCGTTCACGAGGCAACGGTATGCGCCGCGGCTGATCTTCACATCAGAACCGATTCGGCACCCCTCGCTGCGCAGGAAGCTCAAGATGAGATCCTCGCGCTCCTCGGGGGTCCGCTCCTTGAGTGAGGGGACGCGGGCACAGATGGGCATTTTGCTGTAGGCCGAGGAAACCTTCGGGTCATCGGCGGAAAGCGTCGTCGAAAGAACGAGGCGAGCGCGCGGCGCATCCTGGGAGGCATCGAGCCCGAGGGCCGTCGCAAGGCAGTGTTCCATCGCAGAGGGAGAGAGTGCCTCGATGCCGTTGACAAAGACCACACCCCCGCGCGATTTCGCGATCGACTCGTCAAGAAGCCCGTTGAACGAGGCGGCGTCCGGGACCCCGGCGCAGTCGATGCGCACATAGGAGGAGTCGCGGGACAGCAAGCCCTGGTTCTTGCCGTACTCGTACACAAGGCGAGAAAGGAAAGACTTACCGACACCCACGCCGCCGCTCAAGAGGATGGGCAGGCCGAACGGAGGGTACTGAACCGCAGCCTTGCACTGCTCGACAACGGAGCTGAGGCTCAGGTCGAAGCCCACGGCACGCGCGAAGTCGCGGTGATCGGCGATTCCCGTCGCCTGGATGAGGTCGGCGAGCGAGGCGTACTCGCTTGCAGAGAGCTTTACCTGAAAACGCTTCTGGAACGCGCGGCGATGAAAATAACGGACAGGCCTGCCCGCCACCTTAACCACAAAGCCGGCGCGAACAAGGTCGTTGAGGTACTGGCTCGCCAGGCTCCTGGAGATGATGAGCGTCTCGGCGATGTCGGAGGTGGACAGACGGGCAAGGTCGTCGAGCGAGACGGCAGAGGTGAGGGCCTCGAGATGCTCGAGAATCCTGTCCCTCATGTCGACGGGTTTCTTTGCAAAGCTGTCCTGTGCGGTCTTGTCCATGACTTCTTACCTCCTCGTACAAGGAGTATAAGGGGAACACAGAGAACGGAAAGGGGCGCGTGGGGGAATCAACAGCCCCGAGGAAAAGTCCACCACTTGAGGGGCAGAAAACAACGGCCATTGAACATTCAGGGCCGACGCTCAACACTTCGGCTCGACACTTCGCTTTGGAAAGGGCCCTGCGCGCCGGGGTCCCAACATAAAGAAGGGCCCCGGCGCGCAGGGCCTAAAGCTTAACCATGCGCGCGGCGATGCGGGCGCAGTCGCAGGCGGCCTTCTTCTCGAAGGTGTTGTAGTCGACGACCTGGCCCTCGGCGCAGGGCTTGTCGCTGATGGCGCGCACGACGACGAGGGGCACGCCGTTGAGATAGGCGGCCTGCGCGATGGTGCAGCCCTCCATCTCGCAGCACAGGTCGCCGAAGGTCGCGAGGATGCGCTCCTTCTGTTCCGCGGGCGAGACGAACTGGTCGCCGGAGACGACGCGGCCCTCGAGGACCTTAATGTCGGGGGCGACGGCGGCCGCGGCGGCGCATGCCGCCAGCAAGGGCCGGAACGGATCGCGCAAGATCAAGGCGTCGCCCAGGAGGTCGGGCGTTACCGTCAGCCGGCGCCGCGTCTGCCGCATCATGAGGGAGAACGGCCTGGCCGGCACATACGGCAGGAAGAGGTTCAAGGTGCACCCCGGGGCGGTCAACGAGGCCGACGTGCCGAACGTCGTCGCGCGCGGCTTCGGCGGCAGGGCGCCGCGCACCCAAA
Source organism: uncultured Collinsella sp. (assembly GCA_902475785.1). Taxonomy (GTDB): domain Bacteria; phylum Actinomycetota; class Coriobacteriia; order Coriobacteriales; family Coriobacteriaceae; genus Collinsella. The sequence goes on along the minus strand of CABSAN010000004.1, from coordinate 26,472 downwards.
TATGCAGCGACCTGGCCTGCGTACGCGTCGGGGCATCGTGGAACTACGTCTGCCTGCTCGTCGACCTCTGCAACGGGGAGATCGTCGGCCACTCCGCAGGACCGAGGAGGGGCGCGCGAGCTCCGAGCCAAGCTCTCGGATTACGTGCACTGGTGCAACAACTTCAGGATCCACTCGACACTGGGCTACATGTCGCCGGTCGAGTTCAGGGAGGCGGGACCGTCCCTCCCGGAATCGTCCAAATTGGTGTTGCCAATCCATAGCCAATCCAGCCATCATCTCCGCGAAGGCGGACGTCAGGAAAAGCTCGGCTTGAGCTCGGTCGGACGCGGTCTGTGGGGCATCATTCAGGCTCAGGGGGTCTCCTTGTCTTCTTCGGTCGCAACCTGAATGATAGGAACGGCCCCTTCTCTCTTTCCCTTTCGTTTTCGACGCGTCACTCTCTCGGCGGGCTTAAGGCCCGCGCTCGCGGGTGCAGGGGCTGCGCCCAAACCCCAAAAACTTAACGCCGTGTTCGAAGCGTTTCCGGACGTCAGCGTAATCTCAAATCCCGTTAGTCAACTCATGAGCAAGCCACCTGAGACTACTCATTTCTCCTACTGGCAATGAAGACCTGCGACCTGCAGTTTTGCAAACTGTTTGAAAGCCACCTGCGTTGATTCACTTCCTATTGCAGCTGGCGTCTTGCACGCGAAAAGGCATTTGAGTTTCAAAACGGGCGTTTCGGCGCTATCGAGCCTTCAAAGGCATCCCGCCGCGCCCTTTGGGACTAAAACAAAAACTCAAAGCCCTGAGTTCGAAAATAGTTTTTGGAGTTGTCCCGGCTTTTGTCACCGAAGCCGACGAAACGCGACAGGGTGTCACCTGGCGGCACTCGATTCGAGACGGCACCGAAAACTGGATGCAACCGGAATGACGGGACGGCAAACCCGAAGCCATCGAGTAGCGATAGAAAAAGGCCCGGGTGCCGTGGGGCATCCGGGCCTTTGCTAGCAACTTAATGTTGCGGGCAGCTTAGAACTTGTGGCCGCACTTCTTGCAGACGCGCAGCTTGTTCTTGCCGTCCTTCTCGTGACCGACGCGGGTAACCTTACCGCACTCGGGGCAAACGAGATTGACGTTGGAGGCATCGATGGGAGCCTCCTGCGAAACGATGCCGCCCTGCTGGTTGGCAGCGTTGGGCTTGACGGCCTTCTTGACGACCGAAACGCCCTCGACAACGACCTTGTTCTCGGCGGGGAGAGCACGCAGGATAACGCCCTGCTTGCCGCGATCCTTACCAGAGAGAACCTGGACCTTATCGCCCTTCTTGATATACATATATCTCCCCTAACTACAGGGTCTCGGGAGCGAGCGAGACGATCTTCATGTACTTCTTGTCACGAAGCTCGCGAGCGACAGGCCCGAAGATACGGGTGCCGACGGGCGAACCATCGTTGTTGATGACAACGCAGGCGTTCTCATCAAAGCGAATGTAGGAGCCATCCTTGCGGCGGATCTCCTTAACGGTGCGAACGACGACGCAACGGACAACGTCCTTCTTCTTGACGTTGGCGCCAGGGGTAGCCTCCTGGACAGCACCGATGAACACATCGCCGATGCCTGCATAACGACGCTTGGAACCGCCAAGCACCTTGATGCAGCGAATCTTGCGAGCGCCGGAGTTGTCGGCGACGTTCAGCATGGTTTGCATCTGAATCATGGTAGATGTTCCTCCGAACTAAGAACCGAAGAGAGGTGCGCAGCCTTTAGACGGCCTGTGGTACGCAAGCCAGGCATACGCACATCTTCGGAAACGTACAAGTCGTAAGAGCGACTGCTTATTTAGCGCGCTCGACGACCTCGATGAGGCGCCAACGCTTCATCTTGGACATAGGACGGGTCTCCATAACGCGGACGGTATCGCCCACGCCAGCCGTGCACTCCTCGTCGTGAGCGTGCAGCTTCTTGGAGCTGGTCATCATCTTGCCGTACTTGGGGTGACGCTTGCGCTCGGTGATGGTGACAACAATGGTCTTGGCACCGGAGACGGAGGTAACGACACCCGTACGGACCTTACGCGAGTTACGCGAATCAGTCATGTTCTCTCCTTAGGTCCTACTCGGCGACAGCGGACTTCTCCGCTGCGATCTCACGGGCGCGCTGCTCCGTGAGGACGCGAGCGATGTCCTTCTTCACGGTGTTGACGCGAGCGGTGTTGTCCAGCTGGCTGGTGGCCATCTGGAAACGAAGGTTAAAGAGCTCGGCGCGCATTTCCTTCAGCTTCTCAACGAGCTGAGCGTCCGAGAGCTCACGAATCTCTGCGGGCTTCATTAGTTCTCCTCCTTGGCGGCGGCGGCGTCCTCAGCAGCCCACTTGGCCTCGAGAGCGGCCTCCTCAGCCATCTCCTTCTCGATGCGCTGCTCAGCGTTCTTAGCAGCAACAATCTTGGTCTTGATGGGAAGCTTGTGCTGTGCAAGACGCAGAGCCTCGCGAGCGACCTCCTCGGGCACGCCCTTGACCTCGAACATGATGCGGCCGGGCTTGACGACGGCCACCCACTCCTCGGGGTTACCCTTACCAGAACCCATGCGAGTCTCGGCAGGCTTCTTGGTGATGGGCTTATCGGGGAAGATCGTGATGTAGACACGACCGCCACGCTTCATGTAGCGAGTCATGGCAATACGAGCGGCCTCGATCTGACGGTTGGTGATCCAATGGGCCTCGAGAGCCTGGATACCAAACTCGCCGAAATGCAGCTCGGTATTACCCTTGGCCTGGCCCTTCATGGAGCCACGCTGCACCTTGCGGTGAAGAATACGCTTAGGGGCAAGCACTACTGACCCCTCCTCTCGGAGTTACGACGACGAGGACGGGAAGAGCCCTCGAGTGCAGGGTTGGGAACAGGCTGGCCCGGGAGCTTCTCGCCCAGGTAGATCCAGACCTTCACGCCGCAAGCGCCCATGGTGGTGCTGGCGACAGCCGTGCCGTAGTCGATCTTGGCACGGAGGGTGTGCAGAGGCACGCGACCCTCGCGGTACCACTCACGACGGCCCATCTCGGCACCGCCGAGACGACCGGAGCACTGGATACGGATGCCCTTAGCGCCGGCCTTGCGGGCGGACTGGACAGCCTTGCGCATAGCGCGACGGAAGGCAACGCGGCCCTCGAGCTGCTCGGCGATAGACTGAGCAACGAGGTTGGCGTCGAGCTCGGGGCGCTTGATCTCGACAACGTCGACGGAGAGCTGGCCCTTGGAGACGCCAGCGACCTTCTCGAGCTCGGTGCGGAGGGTATCGATCTCGGCACCCTTCTTACCGATGACAACGCCGGGGCGAGCGGTGAGGATGATGACCTTCACCTTGTCGCCAGCGCGCTCGATCTCGACGCGGGAGACAGCTGCGCGGGAAAGACGCTTCTCGAGGTACTTGCGGATCTCGAGATCGTTACCGAGGGTCTTAGCGTAATCCTTCTCTGCGAACCAGCGGGAGCGCCAGTTCTCGGTGATGCCAAGACGGAAGCCGGTGGGGTAGACTTTCTGACCCATACAGCTTTACGCCTCCTTTCGAGGAGCAACGACGACGGTGATGTGGGAAGTACGCTTCAGAATGCGAGAAGCGGAACCCTTGGCGCGGGGACGGATGCGCTTAAGCGTCGGACCCTCGTCAACATAGGCAGCGGCGACAACCAGGTTGTCGGCACGCAGACCGTTGTTGTTCTCGGCGTTCGCAACGGCGGAACGGAGAACCTTCTCGACATCCACGGCGACGGCGCGGTCGCAGAAGTGGAGGATGTCGAAGGCCTGAGCGACAGGCTTGCGGCGGATCAGATCGACCACCAGGCGGGCCTTGCTGGGGGAAACACGCACGTACTTAGCGACGGCGCGAACCTCGGTGGCCTCAGTTTCAATAGACTTAGTTGCCATTTACGGTTAACCCCCTATTTGGCCTTGTGGCCACGGAACGTACGAGTCGGCGCGAACTCGCCGAGCTTGTGACCAACCATGGACTCGGTAACATACACGGGCACATGCTTGCGGCCGTCGTGGACGGCGATGGTGTGACCAACCATCTCGGGGAAGATGGTGGACGCGCGGGACCAGGTCTTCACGACGTCCTTCTTGCCAGCCTCGTTCATCGCGGTGATACGCGAGAGAAGGCGAGTCTCCACGAACGGGCCCTTTTTGAGACTTCTGCTCATAAGTGCTTTCTCCTAAAACTCGGTATCCGAAATTACTTCTTACGGCGACGAATGATGTGCTGGTTCGAGACCTTCTTCTTCTTGCGCGTACGAAGGCCCTTCGTCGGCTTACCCCAGGGGGTAACAGAGGGACGACCAGAGGTGTGGTTCTTGCCCTCGCCACCGCCGTGCGGGTGGTCGACAGGGTTCATGACGGTACCGCGGACGGTCGGGCGCACGTTCATGTGACGCTTACGGCCGGCCTTGCCGATGACGATGTTGGCGTGATCGGCGTTGCCGACCTCACCGACGGTGGCGCGGCAGGTAACGAGGATGCGGCGCATCTCAGAGGAAGGCATACGGACGATAGCGTACTTGCCCTCCTTACCCATCAGCTGGCAGGAGTTACCGGCGGAACGGGCGATAGCGGCGCCCTTGCCCGGCTGGAACTCGACGGCGTGGATGAGCGTACCGACGGGGATGTCGGCGAGGGGCAGAGCGTTGCCCGGCTTGATGTCGGCGTCAGAACCGGACATGATGGTCTGACCGACCTCGAGGCCCTTGGGGGCCAGGATGTAGCGCTTCTCACCGTCAGCGTAGTGCAGCAGAGCGATGCGAGCGGAACGGTTCGGATCGTACTCGATCGTGGCAACCTTGGCGGGCACGCCGTCCTTGTTGCGCTTGAAGTCGATCACGCGGTAACGACGCTTCACGCCGCCGCCCTGGTGGCGGGTGGTGATGCGGCCGTTGTTGTTACGACCGGCCTTCTTGGGCAGGGGCTCGAGAAGAGACTTCTCGGGCTTGGTGCAGGTGATCTCGGAGAAGTCGGAGATCGTCTGCCAACGCCTACCAGCGGAGGTCGGCTTAAGGTGCTTTACAGCCATTACAATCCCTTTCAATAGGAATCCGTTAGCCATCGCAGACAGGGATTCGAGGTTCTGCCTCGGGTGCGATGACACCGGACGTATACACGGTTCCGGGCGTGTCCATTTAATACGCCCAAAACCTTGAGCTCTCGCCTCCCCTATTTGGGAGGCATGAGCTCACTCAACAGCAGCGAGTCTTAGGCCTGGTTGCCAAAGACCTCGATGGTGTCGCCCTCGGCCAGCGTGACGATGGCCTTCTTCCAAGAACGGGTCTTGCCGGCGACATAGCGCACGCGCTTGGTCTTGGGCTTGACCGTCAGGGTGTTCACGCGAACGACCTTGACGCCGAAGATCTCCTCGACAGCGTCCTTGATCTGATACTTGTTAGCATCCTTGGCGACCTCGAACGTGTACTTGTTCAGCTCCATGCCGGAGAAGGAACGCTCGGACACGATCGGACGGATGATGATCTCGTGGGCGGTCATTTATGCAAGCACCTCCCCGAAGTGAGCGGCGATGTCGGCGGGCATCAGCACAGCGTTGTTGTTGACGAGATCGTAGGTGTTGGCCTCGTCGGCAGTGATGATGAACGTCTTGGGAATGTTGCGGAACGACAGGTAGGCGTTGACGTCCTCATCGCGAACGATGATGGTCAGACGCTTGCCCTCAAGGCCGAGAGCCTTGAGCATAGCGACGGCAGCCTTGGTGGAAGGCTTCTCGAAGCCGTAGTCGTCGACGAGCACAAGCTCGCCATCGGCCAGCTTGGCGGACAGCGCAGAGCGCATAGCCAGCTTGACCTCCTTGTTGTTCATACGCTTGGCGTAGGAACGGGGCTTGGGGGCGAAGACAACGCCACCGTGACGCCACTGGGCAGCACGGATGGAACCCTGGCGGGCACGGCCGGTGCCCTTCTGACGCCAAGGCTTCTTGCCGCCACCGGAAACCTCAGAGCGGCCCTTAGCGGACTGGGTGCCCTGACGCCAAGAGGCCATCTGGCACTTGACGATGTGGTGCATAACGTGGATGTTCGGCTCGATGCCGTACACCTCAGCGGCGAGCTCGGCCTCGGCGACCTTCTTGCCCTCGCTGTTCTTTACTTCAAACTTTGCCATTTAAGTGTTCTCCTTGGTATGACGCTGGGCTAAATGGGCTGGGCCCTTAGGCCATACGGATGGCGACGAGACCATTCTTGGCACCCGGGACAGCGCCCTTGACCAAGATGAGGTTCTGCTCGGCATCGATGCGGACAACGGAAAGGTTCTTGACGGTAACGCGCTCGTTACCCATGTGACCGGCCATCTTGACGCCCTTGAGGACGCGCGCAGGATAGGCGCACTGACCGATAGAACCGGGGTGACGCTGGAAGTGAGAACCATGCGTCATAGGACCGCGGCGCTGACCCCAGCGCTTGATGCGACCCTGGAAGCCCTTACCCTTGGAGGTACCGATGACGTCAACCTTCTCGACATCAGCGAAATCAGCGACGGTGACGACCTCGCCGACCTTGTGCTCCTCGCCGTTCTCGACGCGGACCTCACGAAGGAAACGGACAGGCTCGACGCCAGCCTTGGCAAAGTGACCAGCCATGGGCTTGTTCACGTTCTTAGCCTTGATGTCGCCGAAACCGATCTGGACGGCGTCATAGCCGTCGGTTGCCTGAGTTTTAACCTGCGAGACAGCGCAGGGGCCAGCCTGGATGACCGTGACGGGAACGACGTTGTCGTCCTCGTCCCAAACCTGGGTCATGCCAATCTTGCGGCCGAGAATCATGCTGATCAAGATATGATCCCAACTCTCGCGTGGTCTTGGGACAATGCGTACACCACCGAGCGTACGCCCCTAGAGGACCACTACTTACACGACGTGCTCCCCAGCCTTGTATTGCGTCCGGACTACCTGACAACCCTATTAAGCAGGCATTTTGTCCAGTCAGAATACTCCCCTGGTTTCACACAGCTGTTTAGTATACACGGCTGCGGGCGTATCCATCGAGATTCATATTTCACTCACATTGTTTACGCAGGTAAAGTGCGTGGCACGTTCCCAGTGTGCGGCGGAGGGGGCGGGCCTGAGACATATTAAGGTTGCTGCTCTACAGTCCTGCTCACGACGGAGAGCACATTAAGTGCTCTCCTGTTCGTGCGGAACTCGCGACAACCTTAATATGTCTCAGGCCCGCCCCCTCCGCCGCACACTGGGAACGCCACGTTGATGTCTGCTTAACTCTGTTCGCTCAGCTAATTACTTTGTTGGGGGTCCACTATTTGCTGGAGGGTGAACTTGCATTGCATTGGCTCGCCTTCTGCTTGTGGCTTTGCCTCATCGAAATCGAAAATCATGATGGCGCAGTTGGGGAGTTTTGCTGGGAGCTTGAAGCCCTCTGGGGCTGCAGCCTTGATGAATTGGCGGCTGGCGCTGCCGTGGCTTACTGCTAGGAGGGTTTCTATGCCCTCGGCGCCCATGAGATTGGTGAGGGTGTCTACCATGCGCTCTTGCAGTGCCTGGCTTCCTTCTCCTCCGAAGGGGACCAGGTCCTCGCCCGGATCCCAGACGTCGGTGGGAAGGGCATCGTGGGGCCCTTCTTCGAAGGTGCCATAGCAGCGCTCGATGATGCCTTCGCAGGGCTCGACTGCCGCGTCCGGGCCGAGGAGCTCGCATGCAACGAGACTAGCGGTGTCCATGGCTCGGCCTAAGGGTGATGAGGCCACTTTGTCGGGAACGACGTTGTGGGCTTTGAGCCATGCGGCTGCCATCCCGGCTTGCTGACGGCCCAAATCGGTGAGCGGTGAATCGCAGCGACCCTGGACGAGCTTTTTAACGTTGAATTCTGTCTGGCCGTGGCGGAGTAGATATAGACGCTTCATGCTCTCCCCTTCTGTATAACTTGCTTTGCCGGCGCAACCCTACTCGTGGGTATGGCCTACGTAGTCTTCATCGATCGTGATCTTGGCAATCGACTTGGGGTATTCCGACTCGACCCGTTGTGCCAGCGCGTGTTTTACGTCTTCGGCACTCATCTGCAGATCCGAGGGACGCACGCAGTCAAAGATCACGTTGGTGTGCGTGGGACCCGGCACACAGCGCAGATCGTGAATCGAAAGGCGGCTATCGATCTGTTGGGCCATGGCGTTAATGCGTAAACGCATGCTCGCCACCTTGGGATCGTCGGTCACGATGGGGTCGTAATGGAGCGTGACAATCATGCCGTCTTCGTTCCTAAACGACTGCTCGATGTTATCGAGCGTGTCGTGACTTTCCAGCGGGCTGGCCTCGGCTGCCATCTCGGCGTGTGCGCTTGCGAACTTCCTGCCCGGGCCGTAGTCGTGAACCATCAAATCGTGAACGCCCAAAACGCCGGGATAGCTCATGATCTTGTCTCGAATGTGCTTGACCAGCTTAGGATCGGGCGACTGACCCAAAAGCGGGCTCACCGTATCTTGAATAAGTTCAAAGCCGCTCCAGCCAATATAGGCGCCAACGGCAAGGCCGACCCATGCGTCAAGATTGATGTGCGTCACCTGCGAAACAATTGCGCACGCCAACACGGCGCCCGTGGCAAGAACATCGTTCTTAGAATCCTGCGCGGTCGCATGCAGCGTCTCGGACTCAATGCGATCGCCGAGCTTTTGGTTGAGGGCCGCCATCCACAGCTTAACAACCATCGAAAGCACTAGAACTGCCACCAGGGCAAGCGAGAACTCGACGGGTTCGGGGTGGATGACGCGCTCAACCGAGGACTTCACCAGCTCAACGCCAATCAGCAGCACGAGTGCCGCCACGACCAATCCCGAGAGATACTCGTAGCGACCGTGGCCGTAAGGATGCTCGGGGTCGGCCGGTTTGCTCGCCAGCTTAAAGCCCAGCACGCTCACGATATTCGAACTGGCATCGGACAGGTTGTTCATGGCATCCGCCACAATCGAAACCGATCCCGAAACCACACCAATTGCGCCCTTCGCAGCACAAAGCGCCACATTGGCGACAATACACACCATGCCCGCTAACGTGCCCACACGCGCACGATCGCCCTGCGCGCGCTTAACTATCCACTCGACCATCTGCATCCGCCCCCACGGTACTACCTATATATCTATTGCTCAAACGGATTGTAGTGTAGCCACTTTGTCTCCCAGATACAAAGAGGCCGCAACCCACACGGGTCACGGCCTTGGAATGTGGCAAAGGAATCGTCCTTTTGTCGCACAGGTTTATGCGCTTGCTTCAGCAGCGCTCGCCACCGTTTCGGGCGAATCGGCTCCGTCCCCCGTCGCCTGTCCCTTCGTCGGCACCACACCAAAGCAGTAGCTCAACGCCGCAGACACCGCAAATGCCGTGCCACCGGCAACGCAGCACCACAGTAGGTTCGAAATGCCGCCCGTGGCAAAGCCAATGACCATGAGGACATTCGTCATGCCGATGGTATAGGCCGTAACGTGGCCCACGGCCGCAACAAGGCCTCCGACGGCGCCGCCAATGGCCATGCACGTCAGGCACCTGCCATATTTAAAGCCGCAACCGTACAGCGCCGGCTCGCTTACGCCGCCAAGAACACCCGAGATCGAATAGCCCAGCATGAGTCCCTTCTCGTCCTTATCCGCAACGCGAAGCGACGCGCCAAAGGGCATACCCCAAACGGCGAACGTTGCCATCGTCGCGGCAATCAGAATGCACGAATCCGTTCCCACACTCATAAACTGTGCATAGGCGAGCGATAGGACAACGTTGCTGACGCCCGCGATCTTAAGGAACTCCCAGCCCGCGGCAAGCCCCATGAGCGTGAGCAGCGACACGATGCCACCGGAATTGCCAAGCATAAACATAAGCTGGCCCAACAGCATGCCCAGATAGCTGCCCGCCGGTGCCGTGATACACAGCGAAACCGGAACCATGACAAGCATGGTCGCAAACGGAACAAACGAAAACGCCACGGCCTTAGGGATAACGCGCTGAAAGAAACACTCCACTCGCCATAGCACGGGCACCGAGATGAGAACCGGAATAACAGTCGTCGTGTAATCGTTGACCGGCGCGGGAAGCAGACCATACACGGAAGTCATCGATGCCCCCGTCGTCGATGCGGCATCGACGAGCTTAAGCAGATCGGGCGCAATCAATACGCCGCCCAGCATCATGCCCAGCTGCTCCGAGCAACCGAGCTGGCTGGCGGCCGCCCAGCCAAGATAAATGGGCAAAAAGTAGTAGCCGGCGTTATAGAGCCAACTGTAGAACAGGCGATAGATTTCGGAATCGGCAGACCACAGGCCCAGCATGCCTTCGCCCATAATGACGGCGACGGTGCGGAACAACGCCGCGCAGACAATAAACGGCAGCGCCGACATCATGCTTTTGGACAGATAGTCCACCACGGCCATGGCGTTTGATGAAACCGTCGTTGTAAACGAGGTGTTAGAAACTTGAGGCATGGAACGCCTTTCCCAATGTGACATGCGGACTGTCCCTTTGTCACATCGTGCGGTAGTGACCGATTGCGCGGTACTTTTCGTAGCGGAGGTTTGTGAGGGTCGCGTCGTCGAGCTGCCCAAGCGTATCGAAGGCATCAAATGCCGAGGACATGACGGCACCGGCGATCTCCTCATGCGACAGGCCCCTATCGTCGACAATGCCGTCGATGATGCCGAGCGCCAACAGATCGGGGGCCGTGAGCTTAAGCGCCTCGGCGGCCTCATTCGCGCGCTCGGTATCCTTCCACAGGATCGACGCACAGGCCTCGGGGCTCACGACCGAATAGGCCGAGCTCGAGAGCATGAGGATGAGGTCGGCCACGGACAGCGCCAGCGCGCCACCAGAGCCGCCCTCGCCTGTCACCACCGAGACAATCGGCGTCTTAAGGCCGCTCATCTCCATGAGATTCTGGGCAATCGCCTCGCCCTGGCCGCGCTCCTCGGCACCGATGCCGCAAAACGCGCCCGAAGTATCGACCAGGCACAGAACCGGTCGACCAAACTTTTCGGCCTGACGCATAAGGCGACGCGCTTTGCGGTAGCCCTCGGGATGTGCCATGCCAAAGTTGCGGCGCATACGCTCTTTGGTCGTGGTGCCGCGCTCGATGGCGATGACCGTTACGGGGCGTCCGTCTTTCCAGCCAATGCCAGCCACCACAGCGGCGTCGTCGCCAAAGTAACGGTCGCCGTGCAGCTCCACAAACCCATCCAGGCCCAGCAAGATCATCTCGCCTGCCGTGGCGCGATCTGCCGAGCGGGTCTGCTTGACAATCTCGAGCGCGGTTTTTGGTACCGCCGAGCGCTTAAACAGATGTCCCAGCTTTTTGCCGCGACGACCCGTATGCACGATCTCATGCGGTGCCCCCAGGCTGGGCGCATGCCCTTCGTGCAGCGCCAACAGCTCGCCTACCGTGAGCGCAATCTCGCCGCGCGGAACAACGGCATCGCAAAAGCCGTGCTCCAGCAAAAACTCGGAGCGCTGGAATCCCTTGGGCAGGCGCTTGTGCATGTTCTGCTCGATCACGCGCGGGCCGGCAAATGCCGTCAGGGCATCGGGCTCGGCCAGGATAATGTCGCCCTCCATGGCAAAGCTCGCGGTTACGCCTCCGGTCGTGGGGTCGGTGAGCACCGTGACATACAGGCCGCCCGCCTCGCTGTGGCGCCTAACCGCCGCAGAAATCTTGGCCATCTGCATAAGCGATGTCACGCCCTCTTGCATGCGCGCACCGCCCGAAACGGTAAAGCCGACAACCGGCAATCCCAGCTCGGTCGCGTGTTCAAATGTGCGACAGATCTTCTCGCCCACCACGGAACCCATCGAGCCCATCATAAAGTTGGCGTCCATAAAGAAGAATGCGGTATCGCAACCGCAGATTTTGCCCCTGCCGCACACAACGGCATCGCGCTCGCCCGAACGCTCGCTTACGCTCTTGAGCTTGTCGGCATAGCCGGGAAACGAGAGGAAGTCCTCCGACGCCAGATTGGCATCCCATTCCTCAAACGTGCCCTCGTCGACCGTCATGCGCATGCGCGCGCGACCGCTCACGCGAAAGTGTTTGCCGCAACGAGGGCAGACCTCGAGATTGTCGTGCAGGCGTGCCTCATCGATCACGCGGCGGCACTCCGGGCACTTGATAAACACGTGGCGCGCGGGAAACTCGGCGCACGACTCGGTTATCGGCCCCTCGAGGACGTTAACCGTCTTCGCTTTTCTATTCATCAGCATAGAGATGCCCCATCAGATCGGTGTGATACATGCCCGACAAGAACTCGTCGTTTGCCAGCACGTCGAGCTGAAGCTCGCTGTTTTCGCTCACGCCCTCAATCACGAGCTCGCCCAGGGCCGAGCGCATCTTACGAATGGCGCCGTCACGCGTGGGCGCACACACGATGAGCTTGCCGAGCATGGAGTCGTAGTACGGCGGAACGTTCGCACCGGTAAACATGGCCGAATCCCAACGCACGCGCGGACCACCCGGCACACGCAACGCGGTGACCGTTCCGCATGACGGCAGAAAGTCCGGCGTTTCGGCATTGATGCGGCACTCCATGGCATGGTTGTGGACCGGCATGTCCTCCTGCTCAAAGGGCAGAGGCTGGCCGGCCGCCACGCGCAGCTGCCACTTGACCAAGTCGGTATCGGTCACAAACTCCGTAACCGGATGCTCCACCTGCAAGCGCGTGTTCATTTCCATAAAGTAGAAATTGCCGTCGTCCGAATACAGGAACTCGATGGTACCGGCTCCTTCGTAGCCGACGGCACGAGCCAGGTCGCGCGCCGCCTTGTGCATACGGGCACGAATGTCGTCGTGTCCATCGAGGCACGGCGCGGGGCTCTCCTCGATCAGCTTTTGGTTGCGGCGCTGCACCGAGCACTCGCGCTCGCCGAGCGAAAACACATGGCCCTGCTTATCGGCCATAATCTGCACCTCGACATGGTGCGCCGGCGCGACGAACTTCTCCATGTAGCACTCGCCGTCGCCAAAAACGGCCTCGCCCTCGGCGCGTGCTTCAATAAAGGCCTTTGCCGCATCTTCCACGCGCTCGACCTTGCGAATACCGCGACCGCCACCACCTGCACGCGCCTTAATAAGCACGGGGCAGCCAATGCGCTCGGCCTCGGCCGTCGCCTCCTCGGGACTTTTGAGCAGATCGCAGCCGGGCACGATGGGCACGCCCGCCGCAGCAGCCGTTCGACGTGCGGCGTCCTTGTCGCCCATGCTGTCGATCACCTCGGCCGAAGGACCGACAAACGCCAGGCCATACTTGTCGCAGTCTCGCACGAAGCTCGCCTTCTCGGAGAAAAAGCCATAGCCGGGATGAATTGCCTTAGCTCCTGACTTTACGGCACAGGTGAGCACGGCATCGTCGTTGAGGTAGCTCTCGGCAAGACGCGGGCCGCCGATGCAATACGCCTCGTCGGCAAGCTGCACGTGCAACGCGTCCGCATCGGCCGTGGAATAAACGGCGACGGTCTTGATGCCCATATCGCGGCACGCGCGGATAACACGGACCGCGACTTCGCCGCGGTTGGCGATGAGCACTTTGTCGAACATGAAAACTTCCCTACTTTTCGTGCATGAGTGCAAAAGACATATCGGCGCGGCAGCAAACCTCACCGTTAACGCTCGCAGTACCTGTCGCAAAGCGGAACGGCCCGCGCGCACGCGTGATGGAGCACACCAGATCCACCGTGTCGCCCGGGCGCACCGGACGCTTAAAGCGCACCTTGTCCAGACTCGTGTAGAACGGCGTCGCGCCGCGCGCCTCCTCATCGCCCATCAGAAGCACGCAGCAGTTCTGGGCGAGCATCTCGCACTGAATCACGCCGGGGACCACCGGGTTTCCCGGAAAATGCCCCTGCAAAAAGTACTCGTCGCCCGTAATCGTGATCTTGCCGTGGGCCTCGTCGCCCACCAGCTCGGCTTCGTCAAGCAAAAGCATCGGTTCGCGATGCGGCAACAGCTTCTTGAGCTCTTCTTTGTTCATGGATATCACCTATCCGATCCTCATGAGGCAGCTGCCAAACTCCACGAGGTCGCCGTCGGCCACGCAGATCTCGAGCACCTCGCCATCCGCCTCTGCCGTCACCTCGTTGAGAACCTTCATGGCCTCGATGATGCAGAGGGTCTCGCCGGCCTTGACCTTGGAGCCCACGTGCACAAACGGTTCGTCGCCCGGCGCCGGGGCAGCATAGAAAACGCCGACCATGGGAGCGGTCACCTCGGTGCCCTTAGGCTCCGACACGGCGGCAGGTGTCTGCGCGGCAGGTTCCGGTGCGGTGGCAGGCATGGCGACAGGAGCCACCGCCGGAGCAGTCACGGCACCCGGCATAGGCATGGGCACGGCAACCGGCTGCGCGGCACTCGCGCGCTCGAGCTCGACCGCGGTGCCATCGGGCTCCTCAACACGCACGCGCGTGAGGCCGCGGTCCTCCATCACATCGGCTATCTCGGCAAGTCTTTTGGAATCCATGCTCTAGCTCCTCGTATATCTACGCAGCGCGATGGCGGCGTTGTGCCCGCCAAAGCCCAGGTTGGTCGAAAGCGCCCAGGTAAGGTCGGCGCGAACCGCGCGATTGGGCGTGTAGTCAAGATCGCAGGCGGGATCGGGCGTGTGGTAGTTAATGGTCGGCGGCACCACGCCCTGCTCGAGCGCCATGGCACAGGCCATAACCTCGATGGCACCCGTAGCACCGATCATGTGGCCGGTCATCGACTTGGTCGACGAGACGTGCGCGGCGCGTGCCGCGTCCTCGCCGAGCGCCCGCTTAATGCCCGCCGTCTCGGACGAATCGTTGAGCTTGGTCGAGGTGCCGTGAGCGTTGATGTAGAGACTCTCGGAAGGCTTAACGTCGCCCTCGGCCACCGCCAGCGATATCGCACGGGCGATGCCTGCCGCGTCCGGGTCGGGACTCGTGATGTGGTAGGCATCATCGGTGTTGCCGTAGCCCACGACCTCGGCATAAATGTGCGCACCGCGCGCCTGCGCGTGTTCCATGCTCTCGAGCACCAGCACGCAGGCGCCCTCGCCCATCACAAAGCCGTCGCGATTCGCATCGAACGGACGACAAGCCGTCGCAGGATCGGGGTTGGTGGTCAACGCACGGCAGGACGTAAAGCCCGCAACGGCATCAGGGATGATTGCGGCCTCAGCTCCCCCGGCGAGAATCGCATCGGCATAGCCATGCTTGATGGCGCGGAACGCCTCGCCCACGGCATGAGCAGACGTCGCGCAAGCGGTCACCACGGGCAGGGTCGGGCCTTTTGCCTTGTGGCGTATCGCGATGTTGCCTGAAGCCATGTTGGGAATCATCATCGCAATCATATAGGGCGATGCACGGCGAGGCCCTCGATCGGCAATCGTGTGGACGTTGTCGACGAGTGTCTGCATGCCGCCCACGCCTGAACCCACGTAGACGCCCAGGCGCTCGCGATCAATGGCGCCCTCGACATCAAAGCCCGCATCGTGCATGGCCTCGTCCGACGCTGCCAGGGCAAACTGGACGCAGGGGTCCAGGTGCTTGGCGTCACGCTTGCCAAAGTACTCGTTGCCGTCAAAGCCCTTGACCTCGGCTGCCACTTTGACGGCAAATGCATCGGTATCGAAGTGCGTGATCGGGCCGATGCCGCACGTGCCGGCGCACATTGCCGCCCAGGTGGCAAGCGCGGTGTTACCGAGCGGCGATACGGCACCGATGCCGGTGATTGCAACTCTCTGTTCCATCATGGTCTCCTCATTCAAGCCGCTTACCCGGCTTGCTTTCTACATCGCCATTCCGCCGTCGACGCGCACGACCTCGCCCGTAATGTAGGCAGCCGCATCGCTCGCCAGAAAGCGCACCACGCCGGCCACTTCCTCGGGGCGCGCCATGCGCTTTAGGGGAATCTGCTCCTCGGTTGCCGTGCGCACCTTCTCCGAGAGCTTTGCCGTCATATCGGTCTCGACAAACCCGGGAGCGACCGCGTTCACTCGTACGCCGCGGGGCGCAAGCTCGCGCGCCACCGCCTTGGTCAGGCCGATGACGCCCGCCTTGGAGGCAGCGTAGTTGGCCTGCCCGGCATTGCCCATCAGGCCCACAACCGAGCTCATGTTGACGACGCAACCGCCGCGCTGGCGCATAAAGGTCTTGGTGAGCGCGCGCGTCGTATTGAACGTGCCCTTGAGATTGACGTCTAGCACGCGGTCGAAGGCGTCATCGCCCATGCGCATGAGCAGGCCATCGCGCGTGATGCCGGCGTTGTTGACGAGCGCCCAAATGGAGCCAAAGTCGTTAAGGACCGTTTCCACGCACGCGTTGACGGCAGCGGGATCGGCCACGTCGCATTGATATGCGCGTGCCGTAGCGCCAGGCGCCTCGCAGGCCTCGCACGTCTCGCGCGCCGCATCGACGCTGCCGGCATAGACGACGGCGATATCAAAGCCGTCTTCCGCCAGGCCCACGGCACAAGCGCGACCGATGCCGCGCGAGCCGCCCGTGACCAGCGCCACGCGGCGCGATCCGTCGCGCTCGAGCGCGCCGTTGTTCAAATTGCCCATGTCGTTCCTTTCGGGTTACAGCCCTGTGGGCTATGCGAGCTCGTCGGCAATAGCTGCGACCTGCTCGGCTGTTTCGCACGAATACACGCGAACGTCGCTCAGCGTACGCTTGACCAGGCCCGACAGCGTTTTGCCGGGGCCGACCTCAATAAACGTGTCGATGCCCTGATCCTGCAGAGTATGCAGCGTGTCGACCCAGCGAACGGCATGGCTCACCTGGTTGGCCAGCACCTCCGATGCCGCCTGTGGGTCGGCCGGATAGGGTGCCGCCGTCATATTTGCCATAACAGGAATCAGCAACGGGGACGGCGCGTGACCGGCTTGGATATATGCAGCAAGGCCACATGTCGCCTCGGCCATATAGGGGCTATGGAATGCACCCGACACCGCGACCTTCATAGCGCGACCGCCAGCCTCTTTTACCAGGACGTCGAGGGTCTGCAACGCATCGGGCGCTCCGGCCACAACCGTCTGCTGGGGACTGTTGTAGTTGACCGGCCAACAGTCCTCGCCTGCCTGTTTTGCCAGGCCCTCAACTTGCGCCGCATCGAGCTTGATGACGGCGCGCATGCCGCCGGGGTGACGCTCGGCCGCCATGGCCATCAATGCCGCGCGCTCACACACGAGCTCAAAACCCGCTCGCGTATCGAACGCCCCCGCAAAGGTGAGTGCAGCGACCTCGCCCAGCGAGAATCCCGCACAGGCGGCAGGCACCACGCCGCGCTCGCGCAGTGCGGCAGCCGCTGCCAGGTCATGAACGAACACGCAGGGCTGCGTGTTCTCAGTCTGCGAGAGCTCCTCTTTCGAGGCGCTCCGGCACTGCTCGCTGGTTCCCGGACGCACCTCATCGGCAATGGCGAACACCTCGGCAGCCGCCGTTGATGCTTCGATGAGGTCGACGCCCATCGCGGGATGCTGGGCACCCTGACCGGCAAACAGAAACGCTACGCTACCCATGCGGACGCACCCATCAGGACATGCTCGGCGCCATCGACCAGATCGTCGACGATTTCGCGTGCGCTCTGGCGTTCGTTGACCATGCCAGCAATCTGTCCGCACAAATACGAACCCTCTTCGTAATTACCGTCCTTTGCGGCTTTACGAAGCGCGCCCGTGCCCATGGCCCCAAGCTCCTCGGGGCTTGCGCCCGCCGCCTCACTTTTGGCGTAGGCATTGGTGAAGGGGCTCTTGAGGGCGCGAACCGGATGTCCCGTCGAGCGACCGGTCGCACGCGTCGACGTGTCGCCTGCCTTGAGCACCAGCTCTTTGTACTGTTCGGATACGGTGCACTCGTTTGCGACCAGAAAGCGTGTTCCCACCTGGACGCCGGCAGCGCCGAGCATAAAGGCGGCCGCCACACCGCGGCCATCGGCGATGCCGCCAGCCGCAACCACGGGAATATCGACCGCATCGACAACCTGCGGCACCAGCGCCATCGTCGAGGTCTCTCCAATATGGCCGCCTGATTCGGTGCCCTCGGCAACCACGGCAGTGGCTCCGCGACGCGCCACGAGACGCGCCAGCGCCACCGAAGCCACGACGGGAATAACCTTGATGCCCGCCTCGTTCCACGCCTTCATGTACTTGGTGGGATTGCCGGCGCCGGTCACCACAACGGGCACCCGCTCATCAATCACCACTTGTGCGACCTCGTCGACAAAAGGGCTCATGAGCATAACGTTGACGCCAAAGGGCTTATCCGTCTTGGCGCGCAGCTCGTGAATCTGATCGCGCAGCCAGTTTGCGTCGGCATTCATGGCCGCGATAATGCCTAAGCCGCCTGCCTCGGACACGGCAGATGCCAACGAGGCGTCGGCAATCCAGGCCATGCCACCCTGGAACACGGGCTTTTCGATGCCGAGCAAATCGCAGAGAGGAGACTTGAGCATCACTACTTCTCCAATGCCGCCTCGACCGTATCGACGAACTCGCCGACCGTCTTGGGGTTCTCCTCGGTATCGAGCTCAATGCCAAACTCGTCCTCGACGGCAACGAGGATCTCGACGGTACCCAGGCTGTCGAGGCCAATC
This sequence comes from uncultured Collinsella sp., assembly GCA_902475785.1. Classification (GTDB taxonomy): domain Bacteria; phylum Actinomycetota; class Coriobacteriia; order Coriobacteriales; family Coriobacteriaceae; genus Collinsella. Next base: position 7,917 of record CABSAN010000004.1, on the reverse strand, counting down.
TCCTCGAGCGTGGACTCGGGCTTCATCTCGACATCGTCAAGGCCGGCGGTCTCACGGATAACGTCGCAAACGCGCTCGAAGGTCTTCTGATCTGCCATGGTAGTTCTCCTTTGTTTGTGCCCCAGGGGCGTTTTCATTTCCTATGTGCAACTACTTCCAGCGAAGTAGATAGCCACCTACATCCAAGCCGGCGCCAAATCCGACCAGGGCGATGGTGTCGCCCGCGTGCAGCGCGCCGGTATTTGCCAGTCGATCGAGAGCAAGCGGAATGCAAGCGCTCGAGATGTTGCCGGTTTCACGCAACGTTCGGACCACACGGTCGTCCGGCACACCCAGGCGCTTGACCGCCTGGCTCAAGATTCGTTCGTTAGCCTGATGGAATACAAAGTGGTCGATGTCCTCGACCGCGATGCCCGCGTCGCAGGCGAGTTTGTTGACCGTGTCGCAGATGGCATTGACGCCAAACTTGAAGACGCGACGGCCGTTCATGGAAAGCACGCTTTCGCGGTCCTGCGCCGTCTTATACGGCGAGGAGCCCGCCAATCCGGGGACGCTCAGTGTTTCGACATCAGGCGCCGTCGAAAGCTCAACGGCAAGGGGATTGTCTCCCCCAGCCCCTATCACTGCAGCGCCCGCGCCGTCGCCAAAGAGCACGCACGTGGCGCGGTCTGACCAGTCAAGCGCGCGCGTCATCTGCTCGGCGGCAACGACTAGCACGTGCTTGGCGCGACCGCGGGCGATATAGCCCTCGGCAACATCGAGCGCAAATACGAAGCCGGCACAAGCCGCCGAAACGTCGAAGGCAGGACATGTGGCACCCAGGCGCTCAGCAACGGCGCACGCTTCGGCAGGAACGAGATGATCGCCCGTCGTCGTCGAGCAGACGATAAGATCCAGCTGGCTCGCATCGAGTCCGGACGCCTGGAGCGCTTGCTCGCTCGCTGCCACGGCAAGGTCGTCGAGTGACTCGGCGGTGCACACATGGCGGCTCTTGATCCCCGTACGGGTAAAAATCCACTCATCCGAGGTGTCCAGGAACTCGGACAGCTCGTCATTGGAAACACTGCGCGTAGGAAGCGCCGAGCCTGTTCCAAGAATCGTGAAACCCATCACTAACCTCCTTTGCGTTGTTGACGTGTTTACATCGACCAAGAGAGGATAGCGCATTTCAGTCATTGTTGACGTGTTAACATTAAATTGTCCAAATGCGACAAAGGCTTCACATTGTGTCTGCCTCACGACACCATTGCGTTATTCACTTATTCATTAAGGAGGTAGCAGCCGCTATGGATGCCAAATTAACGATAGTCGACGTAACCGGATCGACTAACGATGACCTGCTCGAAGCAGGAAAACAAGGAGCGCCGCACGGCACAGGACTTGCCGCCCGGGCTCAGACAGCAGGACGCGGCCGGCGCGGCCACAAGTGGGATTCAACCGCCGGCAACCTATTGCTTTCGATTGTCCTGCGTCCATGCGTTAATCCTGCAAAGTACTCTGGTCTTGCCGCCGTCAGCGGCCTAGCGGTGCTCGAGGCGCTCGAAAAGCAGGGTCTTGCAAACGAGATTGGCCTCAAATGGCCCAACGACCTGGTCGCGCGAGGACGCAAGCTCGGCGGCATTCTGGTCGAGGCGGCTCGCGACAACAAAGGCATGCCCTTCGCTGTCTGTGGCATTGGCGTCAATGTGAACTATGTGCCTTCGGAGGTTCCCGATGGCGGCCTGCCGGCAATCGGTCTCTCGGATCTCAACGAGAACGTTCCCTCCGTCGATGTGCTCCTCGATGAGGTCTATCACGCAGTTATAGACGCTGTAGATGCGTGGGCAGAGCGTCTCAACGCCATGGAAGAAAACGCCGGACCGCTCGCGCCCGTCCACGGCGAATATATCGCTCGTCTCAATTGGATTGGAGAGCGCGTTATCGCCCGTTCCTCTGCCGGTGACGAGCTGGCGCGTGGCATCTTTAAAACCGTCGATGCCTTTGGTCGCGCATGTATCGAAACGGAAGGCGGCTTGCGATCCTTCCATTTTGAGGAGGCATCGCTGCGTCCCTTGAGCGAATAGGGCGCTGCAGCCACCTACTCGGCAGCAATGCCCGGCAGTCCAAACCATTATTCAAAACAAAAGAGCCCCGCTACCAACATGGCAGCGGGGCTCTGTAAGCTATGAGCGATATCGCTTAGAGCTTGATGTCGATGTCGACGCCAGCGGGGAGGTCGAGACGCATGAGCGAATCAACGGTGCCCGAGGTGGGGTCGAGGATGTCGATGAGGCGCTTGTGAGTGCGCATCTCGAACTGCTCACGGGAGTCCTTGTTCACGTGCGGCGAGCGGATAACCGTGTACAGGTTGCGCTCGGTGGGCAGGGGGACAGGACCGGAAACGCGAGCGCCGGTCTTCTGAGCGGTCTCGACGATGAGCTTCGCGGACTGATCGACGACCTCGTGATCATAGCCCTTGAGGCGAATGCGGATCTTCTGGGTAGCCAACTTAAACCTCCAAAGAGTGCGAGAGATGTTCTCGCGGATTACGTAACAGGGAGCTCGAACTTAGGCGTTCTTGCTCATGACCTCGTCCACGATGGACTTGGGCGCGGGCTCATAAGAGTCGAACTGCATCGTGTAGGATGCACGGCCCTGGGTCTGGGAGCGAAGGTCGGTAGCGTAACCGAACATCTCGCCCAGCGGCACCTTGGCACGGATGAGCTTGCTGTTCTTGCGATCCTCCATGCCCTCGATCTTGCCGCGGCGACCGGAGAGGTTGCCCATAACGTCGCCCATGTACTGCTCGGGGGTCTCGACCTCGACAGCCATGATCGGCTCGAGCAGCTGCGGATCGGACTTCTTGAGGGCGTCCTTGATAGCCATAGAACCGGCGATCTTGAAGGCGGCCTCGGAGGAGTCGACCTCGTGGTAAGAACCGTCGAACAGGGTGACCTTAACGTCGAGGACCGGGAAGCCGGCGATAACACCGGTGTTCAGGGCCTCCTGGATGCCCTTGTCGATGGACGGGATGTACTCCTTGGGCACGACGCCGCCGACGATAGCGTTGACGAACTCGTAGCCGAAGCCCTCCTCCATCTTCTCGAGCTTGATGACGGCGTGGCCGTACTGACCGCGACCGCCGGACTGACGGACGAACTTGCCCTCAGCCTTCTCGACGTCGTGACCAGCGGTCTCGCGGTAGGCAACCTGGGGCTTACCGACGTTAGCGTCAACCTTGAACTCGCGGAGCAGACGGTCGACGATGATCTCGAGGTGCAGCTCGCCCATGCCGGCGATGATGGTCTGGCCGGTCTCGTGGTTGGTGGACACCTGGAAGGTCGGGTCCTCCTCGGCGAGCTTGGTCAGAGCCAGGGACATCTTGTCCTGCTCGGCCTTGGTCTTGGGCTCGATGGCAACGTCGATAACGGGCTTAGCGAACTCGATCTTCTCGAGGACGATCTCCTTGCCCTCTTCGCACAGGGTGTCACCAGTGGTGGAGTTCTTGAAGCCGACGCAAGCGACGATGTCGCCGGCGGCAGCGTCGTCACGGTCGATACGCTCGGCGGCGTTCATCTCGAGGATGCGGCCGAGGCGCTCGCGCTGACCGTTGGAAGCGTTGATCACGTAGGAGCCGGACTCGGCGCGACCGGAGTAAACGCGGACATAGGTGAGCTTACCGACGAACGGGTCAGTCATGATCTTGAAGACCAGGCCGGAGAAGGGCTCGTCGAAGGAAGGATGACGCTCGATCTCCTCGCCGGTGTCCGGATCGGTACCGGTGACGGCCTCAACGTCGAGCGGGCTGGGCAGGTAGTCGACGACAGCGTCGAGCAGCTCCTGGACGCCCTTGTTCTTGTAGGCGGAGCCCACGAAGACCAGGTTGAGCTCGTTGGCCAGAACGCCCTTGCGCAGAGCAGCCTTGAGCTCCTCGACGGTGAAGTCCTCCTCCATGAGGATCTTCTCCATGAGTTCGTCGTCAAAGCTGGCAGCAGCGTCGAGGAGCTCCTCGCGCTTGGTGGCAGCGATGTCAGCGAACTCAGCCGGGATCTCGTCCATCGGCTCGGGGTAGGTCATGCCCTTGTCGTCGGCCTTGAAGTCCCATGCGGTCATGGTGACGAGGTCGATGACGCCCCAGAAGTTGTCCTCGGCGCCCATCGGGACCTGAGCGGCCACGGCGTTGGCGTCGAGACGATCCTTCATGGTCTCGATAGCGTTGAAGAAGTCAGCGCCCACGCGGTCATACTTGTTGATGAAGGCGATGCGGGGGACGTTGAAGGTAGAAGCCTGACGCCAAACGGTCTCAGACTGGGGCTGAACGCCGGCAACGGCGTCGAAGACGGCGACAGCGCCATCGAGGACGCGCAGGCAGCGCTCGACCTCGGCGGTGAAGTCAACGTGGCCCGGGGTGTCGATGATCTGGATGCGGTAGTCGGTACCGTCCTTCTTCCAGAAGCACGTGGTAGCAGCGGAGGTAATGGTTACGCCGCGCTCCTGCTCCTGAACCATCCAGTCCATGGTGGCAGCGCCCTCATGGACCTCACCGATCTTGTGGGTCTTACCGGTGTAGTAAAGAATACGCTCGGTCGTGGTGGTCTTACCGGCATCGATGTGAGCCATGATGCCGATGTTACGGGTATCGGAAAGCTTGTACTTAGGCTTAGCCATGTTAGTTCCTTACCTTAACTTACCAACGATAGTGAGAGAACGCGCGGTTGGCCTCGGCCATCTTGAAGACGTCCTCACGCTTCTTGACGGAAGCGCCCAGGCCGTTGGAAGCGTCGAGGATCTCGTTGGCGAGACGCTCGGCCATGGTCTTCTCCTTGCGAGCGCGGGAGAAGTTGACGATCCAGCGGATACCCAGAGCGGTGGAACGACGGGAGTTGACCTCCATCGGGACCTGATAGGTAGCGCCACCGACACGCTTGGGCTTAACCTCGAGCGTGGGCTTGACGTTGTCCATAGCCTTCTTGAAGGTAGCGAGAGCGTCGCCACCCTCGGACTTCTCGGCAACGATCTCGAAAGCGGTGTAAACGATGCGCTCAGCGGTGGCCTTCTTGCCGTCAAGAAGGACCTTGTTGATGAGCTGAGTCACCAGGCGGTTGTTGTAAACGGCGTCAGGCTGAACCTCACGACGATTAGCTGCTGCACGACGCGGCATGTGAAATCTCCTTAAGTGTCTACCGTGCGGCGCTTAGGCGGCACACGGCGAAAGTATCAAAACGTTATCTGGCTTATTTAGCCTTGGGGCGCTTAGCACCGTACTTGGAACGGGCCTGCATACGGTTCTGGACCGGAGCAGCGTCGTAGGCGCCACGGATGACGTGATAACGGACACCAGGGAGGTCACGGACACGACCGCCGCGGACGAGCACGATGGAGTGCTCCTGCAGGTTGTGGCCCTCACCCGGGATGTAAGCAGTAACTTCGATGCCATTGACGAGGCGAACACGGGCAACCTTACGAAGAGCCGAGTTCGGCTTCTTGGGGCTCGTGGTGAAGACGCGGGTGCACACGCCGCGCTTCTGGGAGTTGTGCTGCAGAGCAGCGTTCTTGGACTTCTTGGGCACGGAACGACGGCCCTGGCGAACCAGCTGGTTAATAGTAGGCAAAGCGTACTCCTTCTCGAATGATTCCAGCTTTCTGTAAAGTGCAACGGCTTGAATCGAGGGGTCAGCATCCCCCTACGAAACACGCAGTTCGATAGGATACGTGGCGTTAGCTGTGCCGTCAACAGACCACGCCGCCGGGCGTATCCCAAAATAGGCACATTTCCGCAAACCCTACACAAAAGGGATCCCCTCCTGTGCGCATGGGCGGATTCCCGGCCCGGGCGGCCTGCGGTTTAAGTTTGCTGCTCTACAGTCCTGGCTCGCACGGAGGCCACATTAAGTGGCCTCCGGCTCGTGCGGAACTCGCGACAAACTTAAACCGCAGGCCGCCCGGTCCGGGAATCCGACATGCTCGTCGAGGCAACGCTACCTGCCAAAAAGGGACAGGTTTATTTTGGTCGGTTTTATCTGGGGAAACGTCGTGCTCCAGCGGTGATCTGCTCTCATCTGTCGCATGGAAATCGGCGGCGTTTCCATTTAACGCAAAAGAGGCCGCTTCCCCTAGTAGGAAGCGACCCCAAATCTTACGAATAGACGATGGTAAAGGGCTCTTTCGTTTCGGTCTCCCCTGTTGATGTATACCTCACAATTTCAAGGGTTACCGAGACAACTTGATCGACATCAATCAACTTCGTTGGCACCCAGATGTTCTCTCCGCTATTGCGCCCATAAGAAAAATATGAGTTGAACACCCCTGCGTCGTCATCTTCGATAATCTGCTCCGATCCATCCTTGTAGCTGACGGTCAGCTTATTATCAACTGCTTCATAGCCCAAATCATCGATGTGCGTCTGGATGGAAAACGGGCTAATCTCAAGAGGCGAGTCACCGGAGCGGAGTTCCTTTGTATCGACGTACGCTCCAATATTGAACTCGGGTGTCGACGCCTCAAACCGCCTCGCACTCTCACCTTCACCCTCGGTCCAATGGATATTCCAGGTGACAGCATGTTGCAAATCTCGCTCGCGATCCATAGCGGCAAAGTACATCGTGCCATTAATGACAGTATCGCTTGATGTGTCCTTATCAATTGTGCTGCGTGTGTCAGGCCATTCCTCGCCGAACTTCATATCGGGCGTGCCGATGCCCTGCTCTTCTTCACCATAGAGAACAAGTTCGCCAATCTCTGCTGCTGGCTTGTAGTAGTTAACTCCATTTGGATTGGACAACGTAAACGTCACGGCTCCGCAGCCGTTTTGGTCGATTGCCATCTCATGGATATCAAGCGTATAGCCGTTGCCCTCGACGGACAGATTAACCTCCTGGACTGCGCCTTCCAGGCTTTGGGGCGCGATGCCATCGCCAAACTCTCTGGTGTAGGTATATTTAGTTCCCGATGAGCCGCCGTTGGTCCAGGTAATGGAATCCCCGTTGCCGTGGTTTCCCCAGGCAGAGGCAAAATAGCTGGAATTGACGACGGCGTAGGCGACCCCTCCGGTCGCCAGCACTCCGGCAAGGCATCCGATCACGGCAACATACAGAGGCTTCGCGTGACCCTTTCGGCGAAGCGGCTCACCAGCAGCGGCATAAAGAACACGGTCAGCAAGATCGCTATCGGCTTGGACGGACTCGAAGGCCTGCTTGATTTGATTGGATTTCACGGTCGCCCTCCTCTAGGATGAACTTGAGCTTCGATCTGCCGCGAGCCAAACGCGTTCGAACAGTCGCGGCTGGCACATGCAATAACTCGGCAATCTCTGAGGTCGAAAAGCCCAGATAGTAATAGAGCATGATGGGAACACGGAAACGTTCCGGAAGTCGCATAACGTCTGACAGGACCGCCTTGGTCTCCTCCTGCGCCGTCGAAAGCGAATCGGCCAGGTTCTCAATATCCTCCACACGCCTCCATGGCTTTCGAAAGAGAGATTTGCATTCATTGATCGTGACCCGGATAAGCCATCGACGAAGATGTTCCCAGCTTTCAAATTGCGCATCGCTTTTGAGTAACTTCAGAAAGACGTCTTGAGCGACATCGTCGGCATCGGCACGATCGCGCAGATACGTCAATGCGATTCGAAACACGACATCCCTGTGATCTTCGACCGCCTGTCTAAAAGCTTGTTCTTCCATAATCACCTCCCGGTGACGTTAATGATTCTTGATGAGGCCCTCACCATAGATACGCTCTTGCCGGACGAAATGTTTCAAATTCAAGCAGGAAAAACCTACCAAAATAAACCTGTCCCTTTTTGGCAGGTTTTCTTCAACAAAAAAGGCCCGCCCCCCTGTTGGGAAGCGAGCCTTTATAAGCGCGGTTAACGTACTTGGAAGTTACTCCTCGTCGTTGTCCTTGGCCTCTTCGGCGTCGTCGGTGTCCACGAGCTGG